>NZ_BAAGSP010000003.1:0-176749 GCF_054782375.1 Yaniella soli | reverse complement strand
ACATACATCACATTTGGGTTTTCTTCCAGCAAGAGTCACTCACATAGACTGCTGCCTATGACGATCTGCGTTTTACCGCATGACAGCAGGCGACTCGGCAGATAAAAAGCACACGTTTTGTCCTTTAAGCCTTTCCGTCGGCCAGATTTTTCTTTAACTCCACCTTTGCTTGTGCAAGACTTGAAATTGCACGGTCATGACCGCGCATAAGATATCCTTGCCATGTCCGGTGTTAAGAGGGGAGACATTGCCGTTATGTCAGCTTTGAGCTTCGTGGCCCTCGAATTGCAGACCACGCACCTAGACCCCGCCTCGGTCTCGCAGGCGGCCTACGTGAAGCTCGTCAACGGTAACATCACCCGCGTGGCGTCCTGGAAGATCATCCCGCCAACCGCCACCTCTGCACAAGCATCGGATCCAAAAGCCAAAACCTGGGCAGACGCACTATCGCAGCTCAACATGATGGTCGGTCAATTGCCAATCGTCAGCTACTACCGCGATGCAGACAAAGAAGTGTTCCAGGCAGCTAGTCGTGTCATTGGTGAAACGGCACCAAATCTCCATTGGCTTGATTGTCGCGAACTGGCACGAACATTCTTACCAGAACTCCCAGAATTTCAGCTTTCTACCGTCTTAAAAGCACTCGATCTTTTTGGTGAATATGGTGATAGTGACACCGTTGAACAGACGACCCAGATTGTCATCGAACTCGCACGACGTGAGGGTGTAACAACTGTTGAAGAGCTCTGGGGCGATCTCTATGAACAACCAGACCAATTGCTTGGGCTCCACACCGGCTTCGAAGGCATCGGTTTCATGGACCAGCCCGATGAACCCCAGGAGAGCCCGGCTGACACGCCACAGGAGCCAACAGAGCCTGCTGCCGATGAGCTCGACGGAGATAATGACCAAGCCGGCGACATCGATATTCAAGCGCCTCTGGAAGACGACATCCCGGTCGACGCTGAACCAGAAGAAACACTCGAGGAGCCAACAGCCGAGCCAGCCGAGCCAGACGCGGCTGACCGCGCTGAAGAGCTCACTGGGGTAGAAGAGGCCCCTGGTCCTCTAGATGAGGAAGTTAACGGGCCAGAAGAACGCGGCGAGGAGATGGAACAGGGTGAGTCAGCAGCAATTCACGAACCAATTGCGGCAGAAACACCCACCGAGGCAGATGATGCCTCAGCGCAGGCGCCCGTTCTCGCATCCGCCGACGAGCTCTTAGCTGGTGAGGACAACGACCCTCCCGAGCTGGAAGAACCCGTCGAGGAGACACCAGAGGAACCGATCGATCGTCCAAAGTTCTTGGATTCCGATAGCGAAGTGTTGCCGGTGGCCACTGCCACGGCAACTGAAGTTGCTGACGAGCCCGAAACAGAACTGACCAATGACGACGGTGCGGACGAACCTGTTGCTCCACCGGAGCCGCTTAACGCACCGCTCGTGGAGACTTCGGACACCACGCCGATGGCAGAAGCAGTAGAGATCCCTCAGCGTTCAGCCAAAGATTACCGTACCAAACGTTCGTCCAAAGCGCTTCGAACTTTTGGCTTCCTGGGAATTTTCGCATTCGGAGTGCTCGCTCTGGTGGGGCTCGTGCTCACGGTGATGGCAGGGCTGCTCTTCTTTACCGATAACGCCCTGATGCTTGAAGCAAAAATCGCCGGAGTCATTTTGACGGGTGCGGTGACGTTGCTGAGCGTATTGATGACCACGATCAGTTATCAAAGCTTTCGTAACAACTAATTCTGCGATCATCCCTCGGGCCTCCCAGCACCTGTGATGCTGGCCTTAGACGGATGCATTAAGGTTGCACAAAACGGTGTCTTTGCTGGGAACAAGCTGGATTTTCAGCTACTTTTTGCTCGAAAAACGCGTATTCCCGCGAAATTCCGTAAAAATCGCCCTTAAAAGCGCCACAAACTGCGCCATTGGTGGTAGCTTTTCCCAGAGAAGCTCGGCGAACGTCGGGTTTAAAACAACCAAACGTCCAGGAGGACATATGGCTATGAACCGCAGTGAACTTGTTGCAGCAGTCGCTGAGAAATCAGGCAACTCTGCTACCGCAGTGAATGGTGTGCTGGACGCCGTATTCGAGGTTTTCTCCTCGCAGGTTTCCAAAGGCGAAAAAATCACCATCCCAGGCTGGTTCTCAGTAGAACGCACCAACCGTGCAGCACGTACCGGTCGTAACCCACGTACCGGTGAAGCAATCGAAATCCCAGCTGGTCACGGTGTGAAACTTTCCGCTGGTTCTAAACTGAAAGCTGCCGCCACTGGCGAGAATAAATAAGCTTAGTTCTCCGTAGAACAGCGACGCCCCGGTATCGACCGGGGCGTTTCGCAATTAAGAAACATGCCAGTTCTACACAGGGTAGAATGTCTCTGGGTGTGATCACCTAAAGTAACGTTTGGCGCGTATGTAGCGCTTCCCACCAGGAGAGTGTATGTCGGATATTGCTGTGCCGAACAGCCGTGTATCCGGTGTTGCTCGGTTGGCACGTGGCTGGGTCGTTGCTGTCCTGGCGGTGCTCTTTGCAGCCGGCGGACACCAGGCCGCACATTCGATGATGCACGGGTCTGTGGATGCCATCCCCGTAGAGCTCCTGGTTTTTTCTGTTGCCATCACTGCGCCCATCGCTGTCGCTTTGGCGGGTAAACGGATCTCGACTTGGTCAACGATGTCAGCGACCGTCATCGGCCAGTTCGTATTCCACGGCCTATATTCATTGCCGTATACCGGTGTGCCGACCGTCCAGGACCCGCACGGTCATCATCACGGACATCTCCCCGGTCTCGAAGAGCACACCGCGCATGCCGTGCACTCTCATGGTGGAGCAGCTATACATTCCTCCGCAGCAGCAGACATAGCGATGCTGCTGGCACACATTGCTGCCGCAGTGCTGACCACAGGTGCCACCGTCTTTGGAGAGCGTTGTCTTGTGGCCATCGTCGGTTGGTTACTCCTGGTACCGCCGCGTCTCGTGCTTGCCACACAGCCAGTCAGCATGCCGCGCCCCAAGACGATTCAACCCGTCTCTCGGACGTGGATCCCCTCTCCGATAGATCCCTCCCAAACATGTTCGACACGTGGTCCGCCGGTATGTGCATAGACGTGGACTCCCCGCGGGAACTGGCCCTCCCGCAATCGTTGTAATGACCCAAGCCTGAACTTGGGGAGGAAGAATGCAAAAAACCGTAAGCACACAGATCGGCGTGATCTTCGCCGCCCTTTTCACCGCACTTGGACTGCTCCTCGCGCCACAAGTTGCCAACGCCCACGACGTTCTTACAGACTCAACGCCGGAAATCGACTCGACCGTAGAAACGACACCCGAAGAGATCCGGTTACAATTCTCTGGTCAACCGCTCAGCGGTGAAGGTCTGACGAATCTGATTCGCGTCACGGATGCACAAGGCAATCAGTGGCAGGACGGTGAAGCGGTTGTGGAGGGCTATGATCTTGCCATCCCAGTATGTGAAGGGTTGCCTCAGGGCGATTACACCGTGGCCTACCGAGTCGTGTACTCAGATGGCCATACCGCTGAAGAAAGCTTCAGCTTCACTAATGCTGATCCAAGTGCGCCAGAAGAAGGCACCCCAGCAGACTGTGGTGAAGCAGCCTCGGGTGCTTCGGAAGAAGCGACCAATTCCGACAATGATTCCCAAGCCACGTCAAACGCAGATGAACCAGCCGATGAAAATACCATCGAGTCGATTCCTGCGTGGGTCTGGACTGTCGGCGGCCTTGGCGTAGTCGTAGTAGTGGGAATCGTGTTTTTCCTGCTGCGCGGCAGCCGCACCGACCAACATTCCGATGGCTCGGCAGGCGACGAGAACTTGTAGGAAAATATCATGAAGAAACTTGTCCCATTATTTGCAACGACGGCCGTGGCTGGGCTCGTGCTCGCCGGATGCGGCTCAGAGGATCAAGCCGATGCGACTGGTGAACAGAGCGCAAACGGCGAGATCTTCACCGTGGAAGATCCATGGATCAAGGCAACGGAAGAAAGCCTCGACGAATCCAGCGACCACACCATGACGGGAGCCTTCGCACACCTGACGAACGTGTCCGGCGAGGAACAAACCATCATTGGTGCCGAAGCCGAGATTGCCGACGTGGTAGAACTGCACGAGGTCGTGGATAACGGTGGCGTGAACCTGATGCAGGAAAAAGAAGGTGGCTTCCCAGTAGCCGCGGATGAGACATACGAACTCAATCCCGGAGAAGACCACGTCATGCTCATGGAGCTCGCTGAAGAAATCAATCCGGGAGATCCCATCGAGATCACCCTGGAACTCGAAAACGGTGAAACGCAGTCCATCGAATTCATTGCCAAAGAGTACGTAGGTGCTCAAGAGAATTACGGCGATATAGAAGATGATGGGCATGAGGGCCACGGTGCAGAAGATGCTGAACATGATCATTGAGGAGAGGAACACGAAACCCAGTGACCAATAACAAAAAATCTGCCAAGCAGCGTCTTTCGAAAGATGTTTCACGGCGGGGTGTGTTGTTGGGCGCCGGGGGTGTCATCGGCGGTGGCTTGGTCGGTGCAGCAGGAGGATATTCCGTTGCATCGACCGGGGCACCAGCCGCTCCCGGTGAACTGCAGCAAACTGTGAGCGTTAGCCCCGGAGTGGCGAACACCAAAGTGTCTGTTTCTCAGCCCTATGGCACAGATACGGTATCGTTTTATGGTGCTCGCCAAGCTGGCATCGATTCGCCGATACAGGCACACGGCATCTTCATTGGACTCAATCTCCATGACGATTCCGACGCTGATCGAATCGCTGCAATGATGCGGTTACTGACCGACGACGCTGCTCGACTTACACAGGGCAGAGGTGCTTTAGCAGACCTTGATGAAGAGTTGGCTGCAGCGCCTGCACGATTAACCGTTACCTTCGGCTTCGGTTCTGAGGTGTTTGAGCGAACGAATTCGAGCTTGAAGCCGTCTTGGCTCAAGCCCTTGCCTGAGTACGGCATCGATCAGCTTGACCCGGCCTTTACCGGCGGAGATGTAATCATCCAAGTCCAGGGTGACGACGCAATGTCGGTGGCTCATGCCCGGCGCATGCTGCTCAAGGATGCTCGAGCGTTCGCCTCGGTCGCGTGGATCCAAAACGGGTTTACGCACGCACGCGCGTCGCATCCGGAAGGGACCACCGTGCGCAACCTGTTCGGTCAGGTGGACGGGTCGACCAACTCGGCACAAGACTCGATCGAGACGGAACGTATCGTCTGGGGTGTCGGCGAGGGCGACGGGAACGGTACCAAGGATCTGCAACCGTGGATCGAAAATGGTACCTCAATGGTGATTCGACGCATCGCGATGAACGTTGATGAGTGGGATGAATTGGATCGTCCTGCGCAGGAGGATGTCATTGGACGAAAACTTGGTTCTGGTGCACCATTAACGGGTCAGAATGAGCATGATGAACCAGATTTTGAGGCCATCGGTCCTGCCGGTTTTCCAGTGATCTCCGATATTTCACATATCCGCCGTGCACGAACGAGTGACTCGGACGAGGCCATGATTCGGCGCAGTTACAACTATGATGAAGAACCGTCGAGTTCGGGCAACGAACTCTATGGTCAAACTGGGATCTCTGAAACCGGACTGATCTTCGTTGCGTTCCAATGCGACGTTGACCAGCAATACATCCCGGTACAAGATCGGCTCGCCGAATCTGACCACCTCAACCTGTGGACCATACCCGTTGGTTCCGCAGTATTTGCTATCCCTCCTGGTTGCCAAGAGGGTGGCTTTATCGGCGAAGAACTCTTCGCCTGATTGTTCAAGGAGCACCGTTGACGAAAACCGATAAACAAACCACACCTGCACCGAATTGGCTTTGGCCCGTCTCGGTGATCACCGGCGTGGTGGTTTTGATCGTCATCGGTATCCAATCGGGCGTCACCGGGGTCCAAGAACTCTCGGATCCCGGTGCACTGACCCGTTGGGCCCTGCCCGCGACGAAATCCATTCACAACATGGCCTGGGCGTTGACCTTCGGTGCGCTCATGTTTGCAGCGATTATATTGCCGCGTTGGACAAAAATGCCACGTCGCGGGAAACAAGCCGCCGACGACGCTGAAGAACACCCGGCGTACACTCGTAGCGTTAAAATCGCCAGCGTTTCAGCCGTCATCTGGACCCTTAGCGCGCTGGCTCAAATAGTTTTCACCTATTCTGATATAGCCGGTATGCCCGTCAACGTATCTGATGGTTTCTCGGACGGCCTGCTCGACTACGTGCTGGCCATCGCGGTTGGTCGCGCCTGGTTCTGGATGACCATCATTGCCGCCGTCGTGACGAGCCTAATTTTTGCTTTCCGTTCCACGACCGGCATGGCATGGGGTGCAGGACTCACCCTTGTCGGGGTGATTCCGTTAGCGCTGGTGTCTCATGACTCAGGCGGTGATGATCACTTCGCCGCAGTGAACTCCATTGGATTACACCTCCTAGGTGTGCTGTTGTGGATTGGCGGGCTGGTGCTGTTGGCTATGCTTGCCCCGACACTCACCGGCACGGCACAGCTGAAATCGAAGGCACAACAGAACAATACGCAACCATTGGTCTATACGGTCTTGAGCCGCTACTCTGCCGTCGCGGGTATTGCCATCGTCCTGGTGGCCGCATCAGGTATCGCCAACGCTGCCATTCGCATTGAAAGTCTCGATGACCTGTTGGTCCCGTATGGTCAATTGATCGTGCTGAAATCGGTGTTGACCATCGTGTTGGGGCTCATCGGTTTGGCACACCGAGCCCGTGTTATTCCAAGGTTGAAGACTGGTACAACCCAACCACCACAAAATGCTCGGAAAATACTGTGGCGGCTGATTGCCGTCGAAGTAGTGGTTATGGCGGCCGTCATGGTCACCGCCGTGCTGCTGGCCAATTCGGACCCACCGGTACCAGAAGAAATCCCGCCCGACGCCAGCCCGGCACGGATTACCACCCAATACGAGCTGCCACCCGAACTTACCGCTATCCGGTGGATCACCGAATGGCGATTCAACTGGCTCTGGATAGCGATCGTCATCTTTTTGGCGATCTGGTATCTGCGTGCCATCAAAAAACTGGCCGACCGCGGCGATAAATGGCCGATCAACAGGACGATCTTCTTCTTCATTGGCCTGGTCATTTTGTTGTGGGACACCTCGAGTGCACCAGCCATGTATGGGCTGGTACTCTTCTCGGCCCACATGGCCAATCACATGATTCTGACCATGTTGATACCCATCTTCTTGGTGCTGGGTGCCCCCATCACGTTGGCCATGCGCAGTATGCCGTCTCGCAAGGACGGGACGAAGGGCCCACGGGAATACATGTTGATCCTGTTGCAGTCCAAGTTCGCCAAGGTGGTCACAAACCCGATTTTCGCCGCTGTCAACTTCGCAGGCTCCCTGGTGATCTTCTACTTCACACCAGTCTTCGAGTTTGCGTTGAGCTATCACATCGGGCACGAGTGGATGAATACCCACTTCTTGCTGACCGGGTTCATCTTCGCTTCCGTGATGATCGGCATCGACCCGCTGCCCAATAGGCCAGCCTATCCATTGCGCCTGATCATACTGATCGCCACCATGGTCTTCCACGCGTTCATCGCTATTTCGCTGACCGGCGGAGAGTCCTTATTGCTTGCCGACTGGTTTTCATCCATCGGTAGAGACTGGGGTCCGTCGGCTCTAGAAGACCAACAACTTGGTGGTTTGATTATGTGGGGGACCGGTGAGTTCCCAACCGTGGGCATGGCCCTGATCGTACTGTACCGGTGGCGCCAAGACGACATGCAACGTACCAAACGTCGCGATGAACGCGTCGATCGGCTCGGCGATACAGACCTAGACGAACTCAACGACTACTTCGCACGCATGGCCGCCACCGAACAGGAGCCCGCTTCGCATGATCAAAACGGCTAGACTCACCACAACACTCGCCGTCGTCACGGTAGCTGTCCTGGGGCTCAGTGCCTGCGCGAACGACGATGAACCAGCAGCCAACGGGCAGAACAATCAGCTGGAACAGCTCATGGCCACCGACGCGAGCGGCGACCAGCGCGCCGCCGGTGGGGCGACCTCAATGGCAATGGAACTAGGTTTTGACCAAGTCCAGTCGGCCTCGGATGACGAGCTTGCCAGTGTTCGTGACAATGCCGAAGAGCGCGCTGGGACCGCAGACGATATGACGGTGGATCCACAATCCTGCGCAGCCCCGATTGCCGAACTGGATTGGTCGCCCATTCTCGCGAGCTCAGAGTCGATGACTCGCGTCGATTTTGGCACCTCGAACTTCATGGGTGCCGGCAGCATTGAAGTCGCCGGCATCACCGAAGAAACTGGCGGATCGGCACAAGCCGCAGACGAAGTGGCAGCCCACCAGCAGGCAGTCGAGGAAATCACAACCAACTGCAACGACATCACCATGATGTTGGCAGACGATTCTGAGCCGGACTGGGCAGAACTGGAATACACGTTCACCGCCGAGTCCGTCGAGACCGAAGCTGGTTCGGGCCTGCTATGGCAGCGCTATCCAACCGAAGATCCCGATAGCGGTCAGTCAACCACTGCCCTGACGCTGATGACCGAACACGAAGGCTACGTGCTCATGGTGGCCTTCATCGGCGGGGAAGAAATCGCGGACGAAGAATTCACCGACATTACCGAAGCGATCCTTTCATCGGCTACCGCGCAACTGGACTAAGGACGGGCTAAGCCGCCCGTTAGGATGAAAGCATGACCAAACCGTCTCCTACGCTACGACTCATCCAGCTCTCAGACCTACACCTCGTGGAAGAAGGCAAACTCCTACGCAAGGTGATGGACACTCCCACTCGCATGCGCGAAGCTCTGGACCAAATGCTCACGTTTGATCCGGCGGCCATTATTGTGTCGGGAGATATCGGACAGCGCAACCACTATGTGCACGATGACGCTGCCGCATACTTTGGTCACTTTCAAGATCAACTCGGTATTCCGTTCATTGCGGTGGGCGGCAATCATGATCCCATCGGTGGTGTCGGTACCGCATATAATCCGGCCAAAATCGCGCAGGGGCCCGAACTGTGCGACACCGTCCATGACGTCCAAGGACTCCGCATTATCGGCGTGGATTCCCACGGAGTAGGCCGCAACTACGGGCATCTGACGCATGAACAACGCCAATGGGTTGGTGACATGCTCGTTGAACCCGCCGAACACGGCACCCTGTTGATCAGCCATCATCCGCCCATCCCCGCGACCACGGTGTCGCAACGTGGATCGGGCCTCCAAGAAGCCGATAAGCTCTACGACGTGATCAAAGACAGCGACGTGCGGGCTATTTTATCCGGGCACTATCATCACCAAATTGCGGGTTCACTCGGGCATATTCCTGTGTGGGTGTCCGGGGCTGCCTCGTATAACTTCAACCTGTTCTCGGAGGCTGAGACATTGCAGGGGATGAACGACGGCTGGGCCACCATCGTCGATGTCTACCCCGAGACCGTAACCTTCTCCTCGGTCATCTTTACGGCCCGTGAAGAGGTGTTCACCAAACCCGTTGGCTAGTACCGTGGTCCCATCATTTCGTCAGCTCTACCAGCTCCTCGATGACGCCATTGATCCCGGCACATGGTGGCCAGCTGACTCGGATTTTGAAATTGGGATCGGCGCGATACTGACCCAAAATACCGCCTGGGTCAACGTGGCACAGGCGATCGCTGCGCTGCATGCCCACAACGTGTTGAATCCGGCAGCAATTGCCGATATCGACCCGGCGGAGCTCAAAATCCTGATTCGACCAGCGGGGTTTATGAATGCCAAAGCCACCTACGTGAAAAACTACGCCGCCTGGTTTATGGCTCATCACCAAGCGGCCGAAACTTTCTCGACACACCAGCTTCGTTCCAGCCTGCTGGCGGTCAAAGGTATCGGGCCGGAAACAGCCGATGACATGCTGCTCTACATCTACGATCGGCCGATGTTCATTTGGGACACCTACGCGCACCGGATGCTCACCGCGGCGGGATATGATCCGCCCACAGGATATGAAGCCATGCGACGTCGGCTGACCGCCACTATGCAGGAAGCGGACTTTACCTCGGCAGAACAACAGCGGTTCCACGGGCTCATTGTTGAGGCAGGCAAGCACGCAACCGCAGTCGGCGGCTGGGAACATTACTGGCAGCGGCTGCGGAAGTAAGCACACTCGGTCGATGATTCTCATCGCTGACTCATGGACGGCTCATGTTCCTCTCATCTGGATCAACAACGATGGGAAATATCACCCCAGACAAAGGAATGCAGCATGACCAGTCGACCACGTGCAACCCAGCGAGCCCGGCGTGCCATCGTGGTGGGATCGGGACCAAATGGTTTGACCGCGGCCGCGTTGCTTGCGCGTGATGGTTGGCAAGTCGACGTGTATGAACGCAACGCGCAGCCCGGAGGAGCGGCAGCATCCGCGCCCACGCTCGGTTCGGGCACGATCGTCGACCTGGGAGCAGCCGGACACCCATTTGGTGTGGCCAGCCCCGTGTTTCGAGATCTGGACCTGAGCGCTCATGGAATGGAATGGGTGCATAGTGAAGTGCCGATGGCCCACCCGCTGCCACATGGTGAAGCTGCCGTCTTGCACAGCGACCTCGAAACGACGGCCGAGGGTCTGGGACAAGACGCCAACCGTTGGCGTCGTATGCACCAGTACATGACACGCCACATCGATGAGCACCTGGAAAATATTCTGGCACCCATGCTCCGGTTCCCACCGCACCCGCTGCGGCTCGCCCAATTCGGACCACCGGCCCTGACACCAGCCTCCTGGCTGTCCAAGACACTCTTCGGTACGGAAGCGGCGCGGGCACTGTTTCTAGGGTCAGCTGCACATGCGATCGTGCCCTTATCGCAACCCTTCACGAGCGCATTCGGTCTGCTCTTTGGCGCCTTGGGCATGACCAGGGGTTGGCCTGCCGTACGAGGCGGGACCGGCCAAATCGTCCAAGCACTGCTGTCGGTGTTGCACTCATACGGTGGAGGACTCCACCTGAATCATGAAGTCACCGACGTGGCCGAACTGCCGCGTGCCGATGCGGTCATCTTGAACCTCACCCCGGCACAAGTGCTGCGGGTGACACCACAGGCGTCTGCGACCGATCGTATGCTGACGCCCTCGACACGTCGCCGGTTCGGCAAGTGGCGCTACGGTACTGCCGCCTACAAAGTAGATTTCCTCCTGGACGGTCCTATCCCGTGGACGAATCCGGCCGTCGCCACCGCTGGCACCGTGCATGTTGCCGGTAGCAGCAGAGAACTCGTGCAGGCCTCGGCCGATGTAGCCAGCGGAACAATGCCGCGCTACCCATTTGTGATGGTGTGCCAACAACAGGCAGCCGATCCGACACGGGCCACCGGAGAGGCTGACGGCAAGACCGTGGTGTGGGCCTACGCGCACGTACCGCACAGATATCAAGAGTGTGCACCGGGCGAGATCGCACAGTTGATCATGCACCAAATCGAACGCTTCGCTCCGGGTTTTCAAGCGCGAATCCGAAAGCAGGTCCACACTCCACCGACTGCATTAGAACACTGGAACCCCAATCTGATCGGAGGAGATATCGCCGGTGGTGCCATGACCGGTACACAAACTCTGCTTCGTCCAGGAATGACCTTGGACCCCTATCGACTCTCGGCCGCCGCAGGCACCGCCTCTGACAGACCACGGTTATACCTCGCATCATCCTCGACGCCACCCGGTGCAGGAGTGCACGGCATGCCAGGGGCATGGGCGGCGCAGGCGGTGAGTCGTGATTTTGCTGATTGACAGTCACAACAGAAGGTAAGCACCATGTCCGCTCCGCTCTCACATCTCAAGTCTCTTCTTCCCAAACGTGTCCCGCCCGTCACGGCAGGCGATCTTTGGGCTGTTGCCGGCTATGCTGCGTTTGCCGGTGTCCTGTTCTCACCGCTGCGTCACTACGTTGGTAGCCCCAAGCAGGTGAAACGCACCAAATTTGCCCAGGACTCGTTTCCGATATCTACCTATCCGATGTTCTCAGTCGATCGCAAAGGTCGAGTGACGGTGCCACACGTTGTGGGGATCACCGCCGATGAGCAGCGTGTTCCGCTGCATTACCGCCACTACGGCACCGGTGGACTCAATCAAGTGCGAAAACAGATTGCCCGCGGGGTGCGACGTGGCGATGCCGCAGACATTGCGCAACGCTATGCAGATTCTCTCGCGGCAACAGCGCGCCGTCGGGAAGCCAATATCGTGCGAGTGCTTGTCGTGCGCAGCAGGTTTCAGTTTGACCAGTACTTTTCTCACGACGCGCACGTCAAATTACCTGATCACGAAACAGTCCGCGCCCAGTGCCAGGTGGGCGGAACAGCTGAACTGCTCCAGGAGAAACCATCATGAAATCCCTCAACATTTTGCACCGCGTCGTTGACACCTTGAGGCCTGCTGCTCCGCCGAGCCGGCCGGCCGTGCTGCGGTTGGGAACCGGCGCGTTTACGGTATGGAACAACCTGCGACGCCGTGCCATGTTCCACAAACTGAATGCACAACACGAGACGGCGTTTGACCCGGTTGGCCCGGTGCGAGTTTTGCGTCGCCCGCTGCCGCCTCGAGTGGCGAATGCACTCTTCGACGCCGCTCAGGTGACCAACATGTTGACGACCTTGGGGGTCGCTCATCGCGTCACCGGGCCGGTCAATGCAGTCTTGCAGTTATGGACATTAAGTTACAGAAATTCGTGGGGCATGATTTTTCATCACGACAACATGGCATTGCTGCACCAGATGGTACTCGGTGTCACTCGTAGTGCGGATGCACTGTCCGTGGATGCCCTGGTACGTGAGAACACGCTGTGGCCGCGGCGTGTGGATCGGGCATACGGTGGTATTGCCTCGGCAATGAATGTCGCGACGTGTTCGGTGTATTTCATCTCCGGGGTCGCAAAAGTTCGGAGCCCACAAGGATGGAAGTGGGCGAGCGGCAACACGCTACGTGACCAAATTGCCGCCGATGCGATACGCAAAGAAGTCTTCGGCACCAAGGCCCCCGATAAGGCCCACGACTTATACAACGCCAGAGGGTTCTTCACGCTGGCCGGCGTCGGCGCACTGGCCATCGAACTCGGTTCGCCACTTTCTATGGTCCACAGACGCTGTGGGCAAGTCTTTTCGATCGCGGCATGGGGCATGCATATTGGTATCCGCTACATCATGGGCATCAAATTCCCATACAACACCTCCGGAGTCTCATATTTGCCGTATTTCCCGGTACGGTAAGGATTTTTTCATGAATTTTAGGTGAATTTCTCTGGCCGAGAACCGACGAGAAACCGCGTCATGTGGCCGATCACTCACGCTGGATGAGAACCTTCTCATGGAACCGTCATGTTGACCTCATCATGACTTGTTGAGCTGTACTTACTTGAACACGACGTATGAAAGGTCCACATTATGACTACCGTATCTGTGACTCCAGACACCGCCACCATTTCTGCAATGTCAGCAGTCGTCGATCAAGATACCTCGCTGAGACCGTCAACGATTCTCAAAACGAGCGTGCCGCCGCGGGTGCAGGCTTCTTACACGACCCGTCACGTTGGCGCTGCGTTCGATGAGCGACCTGCGGATTTTCATCTGCTGACCGGTCGCACCGTCGTGCCACGCAGTGGTGATGTGGTCATTGCACGCGTGACCGAGATTCTGAACCATAAGCGGGTAGAAACTCCAGAATCACGCAAAGCCATCCTGTTTGAGGGTGCGCTGATCATGCTTGCCTACGGCAACCGTTACGCGGCCGACCAGTTCTTAGCTCACGTACCGGATTCGCTTGAGCCATGCCACCTCGTGGCCGCCGGCGGCATTGCTGGCACGGTGACACAGGCGCACGAAAAGATGGACGACCCCACGATCATCGAACCGATCGGACTGTTGGCCGATCGGGATGGCGTCGTCAACATCGCCCACTACGCCCCGCATCACACCCCGGATCAGTCGGCTACGGTGCCAGCCCCTACCGCTAGGCAAGATCGACCAGAAGTGATTGCTGTGTTGGGCACCGCCATGAACTCGGGAAAATCCACGGTGATGGCGTGCCTCATCAACGGACTGACCCAATCCGGACGTCGCGTCAGTGCCGGAAAGATCACCGGTACCGGTGCGGGCAATGATCCGATGATTTATCACGATGCCGGTGCCAACCGCGTGCTGGATTTCACCGATTTCGGGTACCCCACGACCTTCCAGCTGAAGATGAGCGAGCTGCGGGCCCTGACCATCGGGCTGGTCGAGGAACTCTCCCAAGCCGATACCGACGTCGTCGTAGTTGAAATTGCCGACGGCATATACCAGGAAGAAACGGCACAACTGCTACGCGACGCGACCTTCCAGGGCACCATCGATCAGGTCGCGTTTGCTGCGTCCGACGCGCTGGGAGCGCGGGCCGGTGTCCAGGAGCTTCAGGCTGCCGGACTGCACGTCTCGGTGGCCTCTGGTGTGATGACTTCGTCCCCGCTGGCCACCCTTGAAGCTCGTGGGGTGCTGGGGTCGGTGCCGGTCATTCCAACCTATGACCTCACCTGTGACGAGCAGGCCACAGCACTGTTGGTGCGCTCATGTCAGTAACCACCCCAACTCAGACCATGCACACGAACCAGCAAGCCGAGAAGACCACGAAGAAACCACAGGAGAAACCGGTACGCATGCCCAAGGTATGGCGTGGCCGTCGTCGGTTGCTGCTGTTGGGATTAGTCGGCCTCGGCATCGTCCAAGCCGTGTTGGCACTTGTGATGGCTTTGACCGTGGATGCACTCTTGTCGGGGCTTCCGACGGCGAATGCCAGCCCACAGCTGGCACCACCCTGGGCCACGATGCTGGGGCTGGCCGCAGCCGTCATCGGGATCGGCGCAGCCCGCTGGATAGAACGCATCGTCGCCGAAGATCTCGGCCAAGACTACGTGTACGAGCAGCGTCGTCGCCTCATCACAGCCGCTCTACATAACATCGGGAACCGGTCGCTCGGCGTGGTCGTCACGCGTGCTTCCAATGACCTGACAGCGGTGCGCAACTGGATTGCCCAGGGCCTGGTGCCCATGCTGACCGGACTGCCGTTGGTCGTCGTCGTGGTCACCGTCTTGGGTTTCATCAACTGGCCCATCGCGATCGCGGTTGCCGTGCCGCTAGTCGTCACCGCAGTGGCGATGCCTTTTCTCGCGCGGATTGCACACAATCGGGCCCGCAAGGTCCGGCGCTATCGTGGCCGCATGTCGGCTCGCATTGCGGATGCCGTCCAAGCCGGTGAATCTGTTCAAGTGGCAGGAGCCGTCCGACGCGAGCTCAATGCCGTCGACCGCGACTCTTCGCGTGTGGTAGGTGCCTCCGTCAAGCGCGCTCGCATTACCGGGCTGATTCGTGCCTTGACGGTGACGGCGGCGAGCCTGTGTACCGCCGCGGTGGTGTTTCTTGCTGTGCTGGGGATCATCGACGTCGCCGGCGTAGCATCGATTATGACGCTGCTCGGTGTCATGGCCACCCCGATGAGCGATCTGGGACGAGTTGTTGAGTATCGACAAAATTACCGCGCTGCTTGGCGCATCCTGGCGCCTATTTTTCAGTCGGCCACGCAGGTCCAGCGTGCGGTCCGTGCCAAAGAGCGCGCCTGGAAAAACGAACACACCCCGCAAGATGCCGACGACACGGCAGCACCGTCGCATCCCGCTGAAGGCGTGGTCATCGAAAACCTCACCGTCGACCACACTGCCATGCCAGACTTGCATGCGCGTGCCGGTGAACGCATTCTGTTGGACTCTGCCGACCCGAACCGGATCAACGGCGTGCTCAAGGCCGTGCTAGTCGATGGGATCAACCCGCTGGAATCAGACCACGACGATGGGCCTGTTGTCGTCATTGACGGCACGGAATATGGGGCAGCTCCGGCTTCTTTGCGCCGCGAACTGGTCGGCATGGCATCGGTTCGACAACCGTTAGAACGTGGGTCGGTCCAGCGTCTTGTGTCCTACCGGTTGCCCAACACGTCCGTCGAAGATGCCAAAGCCATATTGCATCGAGTCGGACTCAGTCCGGTGTTGTATTTACATCACAAGGGTCTGAAAACCTTGTTGAAAAATGACGGGGAACCGTGGTCCAGAGCCGAGGTTGCCCTCCTCAAACTGGCCCGGGCACTGTTAGGCACTCCACCGTTATTGGTATTAGAAAATATTGATGCCGCACTTGATGAAGACGGGCTGGCTACGCTGCGTCGAATACTTTCCGATTATCCCGGGACCGTCTTGTTTTCGTCGTTCACCCCGGAGCGTCTCTTTGCCGATGCAGAAATACGACGCTGGAGCTTAGATCAGTAGAGCGGGTGACGGGAATCGAACCCGCGTATCTTGCTTGGGAAGCAAGCGCTCTACCATTGAGCTACACCCGCGCACCGACGACTGGAATTGTCCTATCGTTGACGGCACAAGGAATATCTTAACACTAGCCGGGTGTTCTAGGCGTGATTCTGACAATTCGGGCGATTTGCCCAAAGTGAAAGTGACTACTCTGTGTGACGTAATTCCTTGCGTTCATCCGGGGATAGGGAAGAATACTAGGCATGACTTCGGCACCATCGACACAACGTATCCGCGCTTCTGAACTGGTCGGCGAGACCTGGTTCAATATCGGCGATAAAGACCTGAGCCTCAAAGATCTTCGCGGCAAGATCGTCATTCTCGATTTCTGGGCGTTTTGCTGCGTCAACTGCTTGCACGTGCTCGATGAACTGCGACCGCTTGAAGAACAGTATTCTGATGTGCTGGTGACCGTAGGCGTGCACTCACCGAAATTTGAGTATGAAGCTGAAACTTCAGCCGTCGCCGCAGCCATTGAGTGTTACGACATTGCGCACCCGGTCATTAACGATCCGGAACTGATCACCTGGCAGGCCTACACGGCGCGGGCCTGGCCAACCCTGGTGGTCGTGGATCCAGAGGGCTACATCGTTGCCCACCTCACCGGTGAAGGCCACGTCTCCGGACTCTACTCGTTGGTCGACCAGCTGGTCGAAGAGCACGAAGCCAAAGGCACACTACACCGGGGCGAAGGTCCCTACGTCGCACCCGAACCGGTAGCTCGCGACCTAAAATTCCCCGCCAAAGCGATCGCATTGGGCTCCAGGGGGAGCCAGGAGAGCACGTTCTTGGTGGCGGACACCGGCCATCACCGATTGGTCGAAGTCGCCGATGACCTCGAAACTGTCATACAAACCATTGGTGGCAACGGCAGCGGCAACGCGATATCGGCTGAGACCGGCCAAGCTGAGCCCGACTCGATTTCGGTTCGCGGCTACGCCGATGGCGGCCGTGAGATTGCGCTGTTCAACGAGCCCCACGGTCTGGCACTTTTGCCGGCGGACGTTGCAGCACAAGCCGGTTACGACGTGTTGATCGCGGACGCGGTCAATCACCGTTTGCGGGCAGTGAACCTCACAACCGGTGGCGTCTCCACTGTTGCCGGTAACGGTATTCAACGCCTGATTGATTCAGAGCGTGTCCAAGACGAAACTGGACAGTCTGACGTCGTGGATCTTGGACCATTTGCAGCAGGCGCTTTGGAAACCTCGCTGTCCACCCCGTGGGATGTGCAGTACTCGGAAGCTGAAGGTGTCGCGATCATTGCGATGGCCGGCACCCACCAGCTGTTCTCCTATGACCCCGTGACCAAAGATCTTGCGGTCTATGCTGGCACAGCGCTCGAGGGCCTGGTCGATGGGCCAGCCGATGAAGCCTGGTTCGCCCAGTCCTCTGGCCTGTCCGTGGATGCAGAGGGCACCTTGTGGGTCGCCGATGCCGAAACGTCTGCGGTGCGCTACGTGGTTCCATCCACCAAAACCGATTCGAAGGAACCCGAGGTCGGCACCGTCATCGGTACCGGTCTGTTCGATTTTGGTTTCCGCGATGGGACCCCCGACGATGCCCGCCTGCAGCACCCGCTGGGCGTCACCAACCTGCCTGACGGTTCGGTGCTGATCGCTGACACCTATAACCATGCCATCCGTCGTTGGGCTCCCGACACAGTGAACCCCGACGGCACCACCAAAGCGGCCGAAGTCACCACCGTGGCACGAGATATTCAGGAGCCCTCCGACATCCTCGTCGAAACAGACGCTGATGGCCACGCCGTGTCCATCGTCGTAGTGGAAACGAACGCCCACCAGCTGATCCGCATCAACGTGCCGGAGAAGTTCCTCCACGTCGATGAAGGGGCCAAACAAGCACAGCGTCCCGCAACCAAACTGGTGGTCGGCGATGTGCCGATCAATATTTCATTTGCCGCCCCCAAGGGCCAGAAGCTCGATGACCGGTGGGGCGATCCAACGCAGCTGACCATCTCCTCGACACCAGAACATCTCTTGTTGGAAGGTGAAGGGCGTGACACCGGTCTGACCCGCCAATTGCGGTTGAACCCAGACGTGACGGAGGGTGTGCTGCATGTGACCGCGCGGGCCGCTGCGTGCGACGGTGAGCATGGCCAACCCATTCCAGATTCGGCGGCGTGCCACCTGTATCAGCAAGACTGGGGTATCCCGGTCACCCTGCATGCCGACGCTTTCGATGGCGCGCATACCACCCTGGATTTGGATTTGCGCGGCATCCACTAGATCAGCACTCAACAGCAGACGCCGATCGGGATAGACTGGGCACACGAACGTGTTGTCTATCCCGATCGGATTTGTGTTTCATGGCCACCCTCATCGCCCACAGCGCTGAAGCCTCAACGGTACGCTTCGCCAAACAACTGGCAGAAACCTTGGGGGACCATCGCGGGGTCACAACCGCCACAGAAGACTTCTCACGCGCAGGACGCTACGTCGATTCGGTAGAGGCCGTTGTGGTGGTAGCACCGGCAGGAGAACCGCACTTCCACCGTGGCGCCCGGAATTTTATGGCAGCACACTATGCTGATTTTGCTGGGAAATCCTTATTCATCGCAGCGCTGGGGACCAAAGATCAGCTCAGCACCTCCGAGCTCACCGCGATGGACGCGTTCAGCCCGCGCGACACCGCATATTTCCGCACAGATGACCTCGATGAAACCGCGCTGACCGAGTGGGTCACATTGATCACTACACGTGGCGCAGCCTAACTACTGCCAGTTCGGGGCCACCCGAAGATTTTCAGGTGTCAGCTCCAAGTCTGCCGACATCTCGAAAACTTCTTCGTACTCGGTTGCCGACTGTTCTCCCGAGCCAATATCAATCTCCTGAGCGTCCAATACGGCCGTTGCCATAATCCAATCGATTTCAGGCTCTGAACCGTTCCAAGAGTACTCAACATCGGGCACATCAAGGGACCACGAGACTGAATTTGGGACGACCCGGTTGGCGGTTTCATAGCCGAATGGACAACCCGCCGGTTTCAACACCGTTTGTTCTGTGCAACGCTCCAGCTGCTGTTGCACCTCTTGGGTAATCGCCTCATCAACCGCAGGGGTCAGCTCCACGTCGAAACTGAATTCCGCACTCGCCCCGGCTGCCAAAAGATCAGTGACGGCATAGTGCTGAGGTGCAGTAGCTTCGAGATAGGTGCCCTGATATTCCAGTTCAATCAATGACGGTGCAAAGGCTGCCAAAGTTGCCGGTTCGTCGCCCTCCCCTAAAAGCGGGGTGGACTGGCCATGCACCTGTGCCACGGGCGCATCCGCTGTAGCATCGGCCGGCATCGGCTCTGGAGCCAGCTCAACCTGCTGCAACGGCATCGGATGCATTTCCCACTCATTGAAAAATAGCCACGATGTCGAAACGTTATCGACGACGAGCGAGGTAGCCCGCGTGTTGTCCTCGGCATCTGTGTACCGAATTTCTACCACCTGCTGGGTGAGCTCGTCGTCCCGGTAACTTTCCGGGACATCGGCATCGACAGCTACAATCTCGGCGTCTTCGAGAAATGCTGTGGACGCGGCGAGACCATCGCCGTCCAGAAGCACCGTCGAGATGCTCGCGGGGGCGTCCTCGGACAGATATCCCTGGGAAAGTGCCAAGGCAGTTTCACCTTCCCCGGCACGCAGGGCCTCCACGTAGTCTTCGACCGCCGACTCAGCGTTATAAATCAGCGAGTTGAGGAGTGTGATCACCACGCCGGCCACTACGAGTACCCCAGCGATGATGATTCCCCAAAAGCCCGGTCGCTGGACAACCGACCGTATACCAGAAGTTTTGGGCACCGTTCATTCCTTCGACAAAGAGACAACGTTCCTAAGCTAGCAGACCCGCCACGGCAATCATGGCGGGGATAGCCAGAATAGTGGTGACAAATACGGTGTCCCGCGACACAATCAGGCCCGAGTTGTACCGTGATGCGGCCACGAACACGTTTTGAGCGGTTGGTAGTGAGGCCAAGACCGTGGCCACGAGCACGCCATTGGCATCGAGCTGGAAGACAAAAGCAGCCAACAGCCATGCGACAAGTGGATGAATGATCAGTTTGACGGCTGAGGCAAGCACGGTGTCCCGGCGGCGACCCTGCCGCTTATCCAATGGTTTGGATCCGACCAGCGAGATGCCGAACGCCATCAGCATCGCTGGGATGGCGGCACCGGCGATCAACGTGATCGATTCGTCCAGAGGCTCCCAGAGTTGCCAGCCGGTCAGGGAAAAGACCAGGCCGAAGGCAGAACCGATGATCAAGGGGTTGCGTAGGATTGTCGAAATAATCCGGCCAAGACTGCGCCAAAATCCCGGGCGCACAACTTTTGTCTCTGACAGTCCCTCACGGTTTTCTTTGGCTGTTTGGCTGTCCATCACGAATACGTAGATCGGCGTGTAGATCGCGAGTTGAAACAGAATGACCGGTGCCGCATAGCTTGCGTGACCCAGCACGTAGGCGGCTATGGGGAGCCCAAGATTGGCGGAGTTCATCAACGAGGCAGACAACGCAGCAATCATGCGTTCGGAACCTTTGCGCTTGGTCTGTAGAAAACGCGCAAGCAACAGGTAGACGACGGCCGCCACTCCGGCAGACAGTGCCGCAATCCATAGTTGTGGCCCGAGGACAACGAAGACATCACTGTCTGAAAGCGTGTTGAAGAGGAGCGCCGGGGACGCGACGAAGAATGCCACGCGAGACAGCACCGGTTGAGCGTTTTTGCCAAGTACATCGGTTCTTCCGACCCCGTAGCCGACGGCAATGATCAGCCAAATGATGAAGAAACCCGACAGTACTTGTGCCACTGGTGCCTTTCTGCAGTATATTTACACGTCACACGCTATTCGTTCAAGGGAAGGAAGCAATGGCTGAGCCACCGCGCGGACGAACCACAATATGGTTGCTGTCTGGAATGCTAGCTGTACTTGGTGCCAGCATTGCGCTCCTCGCCACAATGGAATACTTTACTGCAACCCTTGTGATGGTAGGTCTCGCTGCGCTGGTGACGGTGGGGCTAGGAATCGTGCTGAGTCGTCGTGAGAACCATGACCGATCATGATGATGTTGCGTAATTCATCGCACAGAAACCGCGGAATATCGCGCGTGTTTAGCTAAGCATAACCAATTAGCGCATGCGGTTCATTCGCTAATTTGGCAAGCCCAAGTTGCCTAGACGGCACCACCTGGTCGGGGTAAATTATGAGTAATTCAAAAAACAGTTTGGATTAAGTCATTCAAGTATCGGGAGGGAACAGCTTTGATAAACATCCAGCATAAGAACGCAATTGTTGGCGCACTGGTCGCTGTCGTCGCCGTCCTGTCTGCGTTGGTCATCGTCGCCTCAGTTACGCAGATGTACGCGCTCACCGTTGGTCTCATCGTTGCTCAATTGGCAAGCCTAGGCGCCGTAGCCTACGTATCGACGAAGACGCGTGAACAGAATAATGAGCTGTTCTGCGCGAGCTTGACAGTGACGAAGTAGCGGGCCACTTCGCCCCGGACCGCAAAACAGAAAAGTTTTCGCCCCTAGTGTTGAGTTTCAGCACTAGGGGCTTGGTATTCTTAGAAGCAGCCGGAATTTTCGGAAACGAAAGGGTTGCCCATGTCGAACAAGACAGAAGAAGCGCTCATCATACTTGGCGGAACAGGAAATCTTGGCCAGGAAGTTCTGCCCATACTGGCTGATGCCGGATACCATCTCGTCGTATTTACCCGCTCTGAAATATCGGGTGCACCATTTGAGCATCCCAATGTGACTGTCACGCGTGGCTCATTAGACGACCCGGATTTTATCGATTCTATGGTCAGTACAGCACTACAGCATGCGGACAGATTGCGTGGGGCGCTCTTTCTGAACGGTGGTTTCGGGATGGACAACGGCATCGGCGCGGATGGCTTTACCGAACAACTCCGGCAGCTACTCGAAAAAAACGTGTACCCAACGACAAAAGTCTTATCCCGCGTGCTTCCACACTGGGCCACCAATGGTGGTGGACGAGTCGTGCTGACGTCCGCGACCGTCGTCGAAAAACGCTTTGTAAAGGGCGGCGCGTATGCGACATCGAAGATGGCCGTCGATAGTTTAGCCCGACAAATTCAACGCGAATACGATCCAGAAGTCGTCGACGTGCACGTGTTGCGACCGAAGTTCATTGGCGAGAAACCCGGGCAAGATGCACCTGCGGACCTTGCTCAAGAGATGTTAGAAGCGGTCCAGCGCGAACCATAAGACTGGTGCGCTGGCTCACTGTCCCAGGAGGGGATCGAGTATGGCAAGGACACTGACGGCATCGGAACGCCAGCTCATTAGCGCCATGATGACCAGCGCCAAAGCAACAGACCCGGGCCAGTTCGAAGATCAACAGGCGTGGTATCAGTGGCGCCAAGAACTTCATGAGGGCCTTGACCGCATTACCGTTGGGGCACCGTGTGGCTGCGGGAAATGTCCTTCCGTGCAGCTGCTCGTGGACGGCCAGGCGGTTCCACCGGGAGCGTCTCAAGTGATTCTGGAGGCTTTCATCTCGGAGGGGATCGTGATGTTGTTTGTTGATGACGGGAAGCCGTCGTACCTCGAGGTTGCTCCGAACTTGGATAGCGCGGTCGAGCTGCCGGATGAAAGTGCACTCATTTTCTAGCTGCGTGCAGATTGCATGCCGTGGCGACTCGCCACAATCGCCGCGCAAGGGTTTTTGTAGGCTAGCGTTAACTTGTGCTTTTATCGGATCGTGATATTAAAGAATCATTGGAGTCGGGGCGGATCGGCCTGGATCCATTGGATGTATCTATGGTGCAGCCGGCCAGCGTCGACGTGCGCTTGGATCGTTTTTTCCGACTCTTTGACAACCATAACTACCCGTTCATTGACCCCTCTCAGGATCAATCCGGTCTCACCAGAATGGTTGACGTCGAGCCCGATCAGCCGTTTGTTCTGCACCCCGGTGAGTTCGTGCTGGGGTCGACCTACGAACAAGTGACGCTGGCAGATGATGTGGCAGCACGTTTGGAAGGGAAATCCTCTCTTGGTCGTTTAGGTTTGCTCACTCACTCGACAGCAGGCTTTATTGACCCGGGATTCTCAGGTCACATCACTCTGGAACTGTCCAATATGTCGACGCTGCCCATCAAATTGTGGCCCGGATCCAAAATTGGTCAAATGGCCTTTTTCACGCTGACCTCGCCGTCCGAACATCCTTACGGCACCGGGCCGAATTTGAACCGCTACCAAAACCAGCGCGGACCAACAGCGTCGAAATCCCACTTGAATTTTCACCGTTCAATGATCGACCGTTAAATTTGTTGCGCTGATAACAGAACCGGCGTTATTGTCGCCACAAAACGCAATGCCGTTGCCCTAAACCTTTGCTTGCAGACGTGGTGGGACTCCATGAAGCCCTATGCGATTCTTGCGCAGTTCCGCGATATTGCAGGGCACGTTTCTCTGATGGATCCTACGTATGCTGTGCTGCTTAGGCAGGAAACGCCGGCTAAAAGATCGAAGGACATTCAGAAACATAACGGTGATTAACGCAATGTTCTTTCTCAGGGTAGCGATGGATAAACCAAACTACATCCTATGAAACTTAACTTAAGTGTGAGAAGCTGCGTTATTGGATTGTCACAAGACTGTGCAGACGCCCACTTTCACTATGTACAGTTAAGCAGGTGACCGTCCCCTAGAACTGCGGAGGCAACCGTGCTAATTGTGCTGCTTGCACTATTCTTGGTTGCACTCGTCGCCCCAGTAATTATTGAAAGAACCGGACGGTCCGGTTTCTTGATTCTTGCGGCAGTTCCGGCCGCTGGTTTCGTGTGGTTAGCTGCTCAACTACCGAAGGTTCTTGCCTCGGAAGAGCTCTTAGCTTCGGGAGCCGCTGGGGACCGTCAAGATTCTGTTTTGGTACAAACCTGGGACTGGATTCCCCGGCTCGGCGTACAACTATCATTCCGACTCGACACACTCAGTGCATTTATGGGGCTGATCGTGTTGGGCGTCGGGGCCGCTGTGCTCGTCTATTGCGCCCGCTATTTCTTAGCCGATGAACGTCGCCTCGGGACATTCGGTGCCCAGTTCCTTGCCTTTGCCGGTGCCATGTTTGGTCTGGTGGTCACCGATGATTTGATGGTGCTCTTCGTTTTCTGGGAGATCACCACGATCCTGTCGTTTTTGATGATCGGCTATCAGGCGCACCGTGTCTATGCCCGTCGGTCGGCTACAACTGCATTGATTGTGACCACGTTCGGTGGGTTGGCCATGCTGATCGGGCTGGTGATGCTCGGGCATGCAGCGGGTACTTATCGGCTGTCTGAAATTATTGCGCAGGGCAGCGAGCTACTCACCGGAGAATTCGCCGGGTCCTATATGACCTGGGCAATCGGACTTGTCCTACTGGGCGCCATCACGAAATCAGCGCAAGTGCCCTTCCACTTCTGGTTGCCAGCAGCCATGGCTGCGCCGACTCCAGTTTCGGCCTACTTGCACGCCGCTGCGATGGTCAAAGCCGGCGTCTACTTGGTCGCGCGCTTTGCGCCAGCATTCGCTGGGGAAACGATTTGGCACATCATGGTGTTGGGCGTTGGTATGTGGACCATGCTGGTGGGCGGCTGGCGTGCACTGCGACAGACCGACATCAAACTCATACTCGCCTACGGCACGGTGTCGCAGCTTGGTTTCTTGATGATTGCCAACGGGCTGGGTACGGTCAACGGTGCCATCGCCGGACTGGCCATGCTGTTGGCACACTCCCTGTTCAAAGCGCCGCTGTTTATGGTGGTCGGTGCAATCGACAAAATCACCGGCACCCGCGATCTCAACAAACTCTCCGGACTGCGAAAATCACACGCCGCATTATTCTGGATTGCGGCGATTTCATCACTCTCGATGGCCGGTGTCCCGCCGCTGTTCGGTTTTGTTGCGAAAGAAACCGTGTTGCAGGCTTCGCTGGATTGGGCCACTTGGCGCAGCGAAGGCCACATCACCGGTGCTCTTGTCGAACAACCGACGTTCTGGGGAGCTGTATGGAGCTGGGCGCCACTGGTGGTCGTCGTCCTCGGGTCCATCCTGACGGTGGCCTACACTGCGCGGTTTATGTGGGCCTCCTTTGCAGAAAAGAAGCGTCAGACCGACGACGGCCTCGTCACGATGCCGCAAACTCGTGCCCTGCGCGGTTTCGGACGCGTCGGCATGATGCCAGCTGCCCTGTTGGCTGCGGCAGGCGTAATCGCTGCACTGGTGCCGGGCTGGGTCGGGGAACTCCCGTTTGCCTTCGGACAAACTTTCACACCTGTTGGCGGTGAAGAAGCGGCTCCACTTGCCCTATGGCACGGTTTCAGCCTTGTACTCGGTCTGTCCATGGTGATCATCGTGGGTGGTCTGTTGCTGTTCACTGCCAAAGCCCGCATTAGTCAAGCTCAGCAGAATGTTCCACATTGGATCGATGCGGCGAAAATCTATCGGTCGACCATGGCGAAACTCGATGACTTTGCGGTTTGGGTCACGGGTCGTACCCAGCGCGGTGACTTGTCGTTCTACCTCTACATCATCTTGGCCATGACGGTCCTCGCACCGATTTCGGTGCTGTTGTTCCCCACCAACGCCGATGAGTCGACGATTTCGCTACCCAATGCCGCCTTCTTTGGCGACTGGATGCTGAGCGGACATCCGGTGTTCTTACTGCTTGCCGTGGTCATGATCCTGGCAGCTATCGGAGCAATCCGGGCCAAACGGCGCTTCTGGGCCGTCCTATTAGTCTCAACTACCGGTTATGGTCTCGCCACGATCTTCGCATTTCAAGGCTCCCCGGATCTTGCGCTGACGCAGGTCCTCGTGGAATCAGTGTTGACCGTAGCTATGGTGCTGGGTCTTCGTGTCTTGCCGCCCAACATTCCAAGAATGCAAAAGAAGACCGACAACCAGTGGGCGCGTGCGCTCCTGGCCATTGGTTTCGGTCTGACGATGATGTGGGTTGCAGCCACAGTCATGGCGTCCAGGATGGCCGAACCCATCTCGATAGATATGCCCGATCTGTCCTATAACGAAGGTGGCGGTACCAATATCGTCAACGTCACCCTGGTCGATATGCGTGCCTGGGACACCTTCGGCGAGATCACGGTGTTGGCAGCCGTGGCAACCGGTATTGCATCGTTGGTCTTCATCGCAGAACGCGATCGTGGACGCAGACCGATCTCGGATATTGCCTCGGGGACCGTTGGACGTTATCACGTCGCTGAATCTGCAATGAATGCCTCTGAAGTCAAGAGCTTTGCGAACTTCTTCAAAGCAGACCGTCAACCGTGGATCGTTGCCGGTGCAACCATGGCACCGGAACGCCGTTCCATTATTTTTGAAGTGATTACTCGACTGATCTTCCATGCCATTATCCTGGTGTCGTTGTACCTGCTCATTGCAGGTCACAACCTGCCAGGTGGCGGTTTTGCGGGTGGCCTGTTGGCTGGGATCGCCTTTGCTATTCGGTACCTCACCGGTGGTCGCTACGAATTGGAACAGTCGGTCAATGTGCCCGCCGGGATCGTCTTGGGTTCTGGCTTGGCCATTGCCGCGATTGCAGGGGTAGTCCCGCTGTTTTTTGGCGGGCAGGTATTCCAGGCCTACGACGTGGAAGTCCTCTTGCCACTGTTTGGCCACGTGCACTTCGCCTCTGCGATGGTGTTCGACGTCGGGGTCTATCTGGTCGTCATTGGCCTGGTCTTGGACGTCTTGCGTTCGCTGGGCTCCGAGGTTGATAGCCGTCACGAAATCGAAACGCGTAATCGGGTCGAAGCAGAACAGCGCATGACTGCCGCTCGGGCAAGTGCTCAAACCCCGGGAGGTCACAGTGACGATTGATGCAGTGCTCTTAGTCATCATGGGCGCGATGTTCGCTGTGGCCGTCTATTTGCTGATGGACCGTACGCTCACGCGGATCATGTTTGGGCTCATGCTGTTTACCAACGGGGCGAACCTGTTGCTGATCATCATGGCCGGTCCGGCTGGGCTGCCACCCATTGTGCGTGATGGGGTAGCCGATGACGAATACTTCGACCCATTGCCCCAAGCGTTGACCCTGACGTCGATCGTGATCAGCTTCGCCGTCACCGCATTCCTACTGGCCCTGATCTATCGATCCTGGGTGCTGGCACGCCGTGATGAAGTGCAAGTCGATATTGAAGATATCCAGGTTGCAGAACAGCCTGCCTACGACGCCGAAGATGACGCGGAGCTCGCGGAAGAAGAATCCGAGTTCCTCGAAGACCACGAAGACCCCAATATCGACTATGAACTAACGACCCAAGACGATCCCACGGTCCGCCCACAAGATCCGAAAGAAGGTGACCGTCGGTGAATGATATCTCAGCCGTGACGCTGGCCCCACTGTCGGTGCTGCTACCCATTCTGGGTGCGGCTATCGCCTTCACCCTCGTGCGTCGCCCCGTGAGTCAGGTCGCCGTGACCTTGACCACGCTGGTAGCCACGATGGCGCTGGAAATTTGGTTGCTGGTCGACGTCTGGATCAACGGGGGAGCCGAGGCCGTCTTACTCGGCGGCTGGGAAGCACCCATTGCCATCACCTTGGTGGTCGACCGATTCTCAGCCATCATGCTGGTGGTCTCATCGGCGGTCGTCTTATCGGTGATGCTCTACGCATCCGCCCAAGGCATCGGTGACGACGAATCACCGCAACAACCGGTTTCCATTTTTCACCCGACCTTCCTGATCTTGACCGCGGGAGTCTCCAACGCGTTCTTGGCCGGCGACCTGTTCAACCTCTACGTTGGATTCGAAATCTTATTGACGGCCTCCTACGTGCTGCTCACCATCGGTGGCACCGGCCCCCGAGTGCGCGCCGGGGTGACCTATGTGGTGGTCTCGGTTGTCTCATCGGTTATCTTCCTGGTGGCCATCGCCATGATTTACGGGGCCACGGGTACCGTCAACATGGCGGATCTCGCGATGAAATTAGGCGATCTTGATCCAGATCTGCAACAACTGTTGCACCTGATGCTGTTGGTCGGTTTCGGTATTAAAGCAGCGGTGTTCCCGCTGTCATTCTGGCTGCCGGATTCCTATCCGACGGCACCCGCGCCTGTAACTGCGGTCTTTGCTGGCTTGCTCACGAAGGTTGGTGTATACGCCATCGTGCGCACCGAGACCCTGCTGTTCCCGGGGGATCGCGTCAACACGCTGTTATTGGTCGTTGCTGGGTTGACGATGATCGTGGGCATACTCGGCGCCCTGGTGCAGTTTGACATTAAACGTGTGCTGTCGTTTACGCTGGTTTCCCACATCGGCTACATGATCTTTGGTGCCAGCGTGGCCAACCAGATTGGTCTGACCGCCACCGTTTTCTATATCGTCCACCACATCACCATCCAAACTGCGCTGTTCTTGGTGACGGGACTCATCGAATATCGAACCGGTTCGGCCAATATTGAGCGACTGGGTTCGATGGCGAAAATTTCCCCGCTGGTGGCGGTGCTGTTCATCATCCCTGCGCTGAACCTCGGGGGTATCCCACCGTTTTCTGGTTTCCTCGGCAAAGTCGGGCTCATCGAGGGCGGCGTCATCAATGGCACACCGCTGGCGTGGGTGTTGGTGGCTGCCTCGATCATCACGTCATTATTGACGCTGTTGGTTATGATTCGTATTTGGACTCGCGTATTCTGGCGGCCAATTGAGGATGCCGAAGATCCGGCGATGCGCGGTACCGAAGAAGCCGAGCGGGTTGAGGCCGGCAGAAAACCGCTACGCACCGATTCCCCCGGTTTGGTCATGCCGACTATTGCACTGGTCACCGTGGGCGTCGCGCTCACTGTGGTGGCCGGACCGCTGTATGATTTCGCAGACAAAGCAGCCAACGATCTGATTCACCGCACCCCGTACATCGAGGCTGTCCTCGGCGAAGAAGCCGCCCAGGAAGCTCAGCGTGAAGCAGATGTACTCGAGGACTGGGGTATTTCGGGTTCCGATGGAGCCGGAACGAATCAGGGCTCGGAAGGAGGTTCGGGGTGAGTAACGAACCGCAACAACCGCGTCGAGAATCCGACCATCGTCCGTCGGCCATTGAAGACAAGCGTTCCCGTCTTTCGCAGTGGCCGATGATTCTCATGCTCACATTTGTGTGGGTCGCCTTATGGCAAGACCTGACATTAGGCACCATCGTACTGGGCGTAATTTTTAGTACCCTGGTGATGCTGTTGCTCCCGCTACCACCGGTGCCCTTCACGGGCCGTGTCAATATTCTGCACAGTTTTACCTTCGTATTGTTCTTCCTGTGGAAGATCACTGCTGCCACCTGGGATGTGGCCAAAAAGGCGGCTGTCCCGGGGCCGAAAGTCATCAACTCGGTGGTCGCAGTCAAATTGCGAACTCAAGACGACCTGTTGCTGACACTGGTTGGTCACGTGTATGCGCTGATCCCGGGATCGCTTGTGATTGATGTGGACCGGCCGTCATCGACGTTATTTCTCCATGTCATCGACAGACCGGATGAAGCATCGGCCGAAGCATTTCGTGCCGAATCGTTGGATATTGAAGCACGCATGATCCGCGCGTTTGGTTCAGCACGAGACTACGAGCTGGTCAGGGCAGAAGATCAGGCCCAGGATGGCGTGGTCCGTCGCCACTCGGAGATCGCACGACTCGAAGAAGATGAGCAGCAGGAGATAGGTTCATGAGTGTACTGGAGCTTGCCGGCTGGATCAGCCTATTCTTTGTCGCCGTGGGCGTGCTGGGTGCACTGTACCGGATTGTGCGCGGCCCAGCCCTGCTTGACCGTGCGATTGCGGTGGACGTCGTACTCATCGCGTTGTCGTCAGGTCTCACCGTGTGGATGGCACTTGCGGGACAACCCGACTACATCATGATCGTGGTCGTGGCATCGCTCATCGGGTTTATCTCCTCGGCGACGCTGGCACGGTTCACCGTTGAAGGCGCACAAGCCAACCAGTCAGAACCCGAACCAAAGCAAGGCCCCGGTGGTGCACGCTCATGACCATCACATTTGACTCCTGGACCGAAATCGTTGCGGCCATCCTGTTGGTACTGGGCACCTCGCTGACGGCAGTGGCCGGCTTCGGTCTGCTGCGTTACCCGGACGTATTATCCCGCATGCACGCAGCCACCAAACCCCAGGTGTTAGGGCTGCTTTTGGCATTAGCCGGACTCGGCGTGGCTCTAGAAACCTGGGCGGTGATCCCGGTGCTGATCGTTGCGTGGTTGGTGCAACTGATGACAGCACCGGTCTCGGCGCACCTCGTGGGGCGGGCGACGTATCGTTCGCATCACCTCGCGCCCGAAACAATCGCGGTGGACGATTTGGCGAAGGCCATTGAAGTTCAAGACCGGCTGGATGCCGAGCAAGAATACAACGACAACCCACGCCCGAAATAAGGCTGTAGGCTACTCCCATGGCCTGGACTCAAGCTCGACAAACATTCATCGATGCCAGACTGCGCAACCCTCAGAGCCTCCCGGCGCCCGTGAGCCTTCCCGAGCGCGTCGTTGGATCCGACGAAACCGTCTACGAATACTTGATCTGCACCGAAAAAGCCAGTTATTTCCCGGTGCTGGTGGTGACCAACCGAGGCATCGTCTACACCGAATACAAGACGATTCGCGGCTGGCGAGTAGCCGAACACGTGCCGGCCCAAGCGGTTGCCGGAGCCGCGTACGAGAAACGCTGGATCACCGGCAGGATCCATGTCTATCAGCACGACGGTGGCGGTTTCAGCGTGAAGACACGGCTCGGCGAGGAGAACGTTGAATGGGCAATGCACCTCGTCGACCTGATGAACCGATTATCTACAGCGCGGTGACTGCAGCCCTTGCACTCTGCCTGGTCACGGGTGCAGGGTTGACGTATGGATGCTATAGATATTTTGGAAGACCTGGTACAACGCCCGATGCAAGCCCTCGACTATTTTTGGGATGAGCTGGATCCGAGCCAGCTCAATAGTCATCCGGGTGGACACCCGAACTCGATTGCGTGGCTGCTGTGGCACACCGCCCGTGAAACGGATGCACAGATCGCACCGCTGGCAGGACATGACCAACTGTGGACAGTGGAGAACTTCGACTCCCGTTTCGGGCTGTCGGAGGTTGACCTGGGTATGGCCGATGTCGGTCTTGGACAGTCACCAGACGATGCGCGCGGCGTGACCGTTGAAGAGACTCAGCAAGGCAAAGACTTGTTGCGGGACTACCTTGAAGCCGTCTATGCGAAGACGGCCAGTTGGATTGCAATGCTGAGCGATGATGACCTTGACCGGGTCATCGACAATGATTGGGATCCACCGGTCACCGTTGGCGTACGCATCATCAGTGTGATCGATGACGCCGCACAACATATCGGTCAGGCGGCCTATGTGGCGGGAACCGTCGAGCTCCACGACCTGACATCCTAACCGATTACCGGTTTCAGAGCTGCACGCCGGTCAGCTCCTCAGTCAGCTTCCACAAACGTTGCTGAACGTCTGGGTCATAGGCTTGCGGATGGGCCTCGGCACGCTGTTGACCGGAAAAATACTGACCGGTTACTGATTCCAGGGCTTCAGACTCGATCAGATGCAGGACGGCATCGACCCCGGTCGCAAGGTCATCGACGGTGTGCCCGTAGCCCTCTTCAACCATCCGGGTCGGCATCAGCGTCGCGGGGTGCAGACTGTTGACGGTCACGACCTCGGCCGGCAGCTTATTGGCCAGGAAGAATCCCGTGGCGATCATGACAAATTTACTCTGTCCGTACGCGCGATCACCGGTGTAGTTGTGCTCAACCTGGGGGTCTTCAAAATCCAGGGGCTGTTGGGCACCGGAGGCGACATTGACGATGCGACTCGGTGCGCCCGTTTCAAGCAGCGGGAGGAGCCGCAGCGACAGGACGAAGGGTGCCAGATGGTTGACGGCGGTGCGCAGTTCGAAACCATCCGCTGATTCCTGGCGGGTGTCGGTGGCACCCTTGCCGATGCCGGCGTTGTTCACTAGCACGTCGAGATGATCGGTGAGTTCAAAGACCTTGTCGACCAGGTCATGGACTTGGGAGAGCTCATCCAATTCGGCGGTCACCAGCTCGATGCTGGCCTTCGCTGAGGACAACTCGGTGGCAAGCTCGTTGAGGCGCTCGGCGTCGCGCCCGTGCAGGATGAGCCTACCGGGCCGCTGGGCTACAGACTCTGCAACAGCGCGGCCGAGGCCACTGGTGGCTCCGGTGATCAGCACGGTACGGTCAGTGGTCTCCATGGGTTCACTCCTTGGTTGTTCGTGGATCGTTGCGGGTCTGCTGGTCGGTGGCACTCGAGGCCCAGACGGCTTGCCATTTTTCGGCAAGTGAGCTGACCGATTCGTGGGCGTTCAGCCCGCTGGGATCTGGCACGACCCACAGTTGGGTATCTTCGGGCCACCCGGCTATGTCGTGGGTATCTTGGACGCCGAGTTTGGCTTTGGGCTGCTCGAACGCGGTGCGAAACGCGGTGATTCCGGTAAAGGCGGCCGCGTGTGGACGCAGCATCCGAACCCGGGTGATGAGGTGGGAACGCCCGGCGCGCAATTCATCGCGGCTGAGCTCATCGGCGCGCGAGGAGGGTCGGGAGACGATATTGGTAATGCCGACGCCTCGTGTCGCGAGCATGTACTCATCGGCCCGGCTGAGGCCATTGGAATCGTTCACCAGCCCATCGGTGATTCCGGCCTCGTACAGTGACTTCCAGAATCGGTTGCCGGGGCGCGCGAAGGGTGCTTGCACGGCTGCCGCCCACGGGCTGGGGTTTGTGCCGACGATGAGCAGCCGCAAAAAGTGGGCGTTTTCTTCATCGGTGGGGTAGGGCAGGACATCATCGAGCTGCAGTCCGGTGGCCGCGGCTTCTGCCAGGTCGGTTTTGGTCGGACGGGCCTCGCCTAACGGGGACCTTCGCCGCCAGGGTTGCCAGTCGGGTGGAAGGTGGATCGACATATCTCCACCCTAGGATATTCAGTGCTGCAGGTGGTGACTAGAGTCGAGGTCATGAGTGAGCACCCTGAAAAAATGACTGATACAACTGCCCGCGCGACGGTGTCCCATCCGGATCATTCAGATCATGCGGATCCGTGGGCGATGCAATTGGTGATACGTCGCAATAAGCAGGACCCGGCGAGCCATATTGCGGTGCTTGAGGCTGCCGGGGCATCTGTGGTGAGGCTACTCGATGATCAACGAGTCACAGCCCATGACGGGCAGTGGGCGCAGGCTGTTGCGCATTGGCGTGCCGGCTGGATTCGTAAGGTTGCTCGGCGTGCGGAGAATAAACGCTGGGATGACGTACAGGCTCTGCCCGGTGTCAACGCTGGTTCCGAAAATGCGGAGGTCCGGGCTTTTGTCCCGGGCCCGTTGGCCCCCTTGCCACCCGAACTCAAAAAATTACAGGTTGGTGGCACAGAGTTCCCGCGCTTGCAGGAATCAGCACACCACGACGCGGTGGTCACCGTTGAGGTCACGCCTGAGGTGGAGCTTTCCACCGGCAAGGCTGCTGCCCAAGTGGGCCATGCGGCACAGCTGGCCTACGAACAGCTTATCCAGCGCGTCGCGGACAGGGACGCCACCGCGTTACAAGTCCTGACGTCGTGGCGTCATGACGACTTCCGCATTCGGGTGGCGGCCCCATCACTGACAGCATGGCGCGAAACAGATCGACCGGTGCGTGTCGTGGACGCGGGACTCACCGAAGTGGCCGGTGCCACCGAAACGTCACGAGCCTACTGGTGATCGTGGCGGGCTTAGACCTCGGCCTTGCCAAGTTGCTGAGCGTTCTTGTTTCCGGTCTTCTTCATGGCTTTGGAAACCGCGCGCTGGGAACCGATTTCTAGCAGTGCGGTCACGCCCGCTGAAATGGTCGTGAAGGCGACGAACTGCAGCATGGTGGCGTCATCGTCTTCGGCGTTTGGCGCATATTTGCCGGTGGTGCCTTCCCACACTTTTTCGACGACCTTGGCCCCGAGGTAGCCGGCCCCCATGGAGACACCGGTACGGAGCAACTTCTGGATGATGTTATTCATAGTTCTGCCTTTCTCGACTGTGCTGATTCAAGCTTAGACGTTCTGGTTGGTTGTTGTAACGGACGAATCGGTGGAAGTCTTGATTCGTGTTTCATCGGGCGCGTCCAACTCGGCAAGCTTGGCGCCTTCCACGTCCACATCGGGCAGGATCCGATCCAACCACTTTGGCATATACCAGGCATGACGCCCCAGCAGGTGCATGAGCGCGGGCACCATGAGCATACGCACGAGGAAGGCGTCGAAGAGCACACCGATGGCAAGGCCAAAGCCAATGGGTCGGATGTAGGGGTCATCTGCGTAGATGAACCCGCCGAACACCGAGACCATGATGATGGCTGCCGCAGCGACGACGGCACGGCCCTGAACGAATCCTTGCTGTACGGCCAAGCGAGCCTCCGTGCCGTGGGCATAGGCCTCGCGCATACCCGAGGAGATGAAGAGCTGGTAGTCCATGGCCAGTCCAAAGAGCACGCCGATCATGATGGTGGGCAGAAACGAGAGCACCGGTGCTGGATTGTGGACCATGAAGGCTTCGCCAAGCCAACCCCACTGGTAGATAGCGACGACGGCGCCCATGGCAGCGCCCACGGACAGGACAAATCCTCCCGAGGCAATCACTGGCACCACCAGCGAGCGGAACACCAACACCATGATCAGTAAGGACAGACCAACGACGACCGCCAGATACAGTGGCAGCACATCGGCGAGTGCACTGGAGACGTCGATGGTGCCGGTCGCGTGTCCGGCCAGGGCCAAGTTGGTGACCTCGCCGGCGGGATCAAGCCCCCGGAGATCATGCACCAGGTTGACGGTGGATTCGTGGTTGGCGTCCTCGATCGGAATGACCTGGAACATGGTGATGTCGCCGGCTTCGTTTTCGCCCACGGGCACCACATGGTCCACATTGTCCAGGGCAGCTAATTGCTCGGCTTGTTGAACGGTGGTCTCCAGGAGCGCTTCTTCGGAGAGGTCTGCTGGAATGTCGGCCACCGCGACGATCGGGGCGTTGGTGCCGGGGCCAAAGTGTTCAGCTTGAGCGGCGTGTGCCTGATATTCGGTGGTGTCCGGGGCTTGAGCTGACCCGTCGGGGATGCCAAGGCGCATTGAGAACACCGGAATGGCAATGATCGCCAACACAGCAATCGAGGCGATCGCCGTGAGCACCGCGCGGGTGCTGGACATGGCTTTGACCTGGCGTTTCGGCTGTGTCCGCAGCTGACGGTCGGCCAGTGTGAGGCGTTCGCGTTTGGCCAGCGCACGGCGTCCCAACAGTGACAGCATGGCCGGGGTCAAGGTGATGGCGACCAGTACAGCAACCACGACGACGAACCCGCCGACGGTTCCCATGAGGCCCAAGAATGGGATACCTGTGAGATTCAAAGCCAGCAGTGCGATGACGACGGTTGACCCCGCAAACACCACGGCGTTGCCCGATGTCCCGTTTGCCATGGCGATGGAGTGGTGCAGGGGTATGCCCGCTTTGAGTTGGGTTCGGTGTCGGTGGACGATGAACAGGGCATAGTCGATCCCGACGGCCAGTCCTAGCATGACGCCTAATACTGGGGTCACCGAGTTCATTTCGACCACCGAGGAGAAGGCCAGGGCGACCAGGGCGCCCACCCCAACGCCGACCAGCGCATTGATGAGCGGCAACCCGGCGGTAATCAGTGTGCCAAGCATGATGACCAGGACGATCGCCGCGACAACAAGGCCCACGACTTCGGCCCAGCCGAGCACTTCGGGTACTGCCATCGAGAGCTCTTGTGAAGGCAGTACTTCGACACCCTCGATGCTGCGGTCGGTCAGTTCGGAAACCACGGCTTCGCGGACGGTAGTGTCGACGGCCATGGCTTGGTCTTCAAACTGCACAGTTCCCACGGCAGCAGAACCATCATCTGAGACGACCGAGTAGTCATTGGTGGTTTCCAGTAAGCGGTCACCGAGGTCCAACAGGGTTTGGCCCTCTTCGATTTCGGCTGCGCCTGCTTCAGCGTCGGCCTGTTCTGTTTCCAGCTCTTCGCGGCCCTGGGCGAGCTCTTCACGTGCGGCGTCGAGTTGGTTTTGTTGGGCAGCGAACTGTTCTTCAGCTGCCGCTTGTGGCATACCTGAAGCCACAGCTTGTTCAATCCCTGCGTCAAGTTGTGCTTGGGCAGCGTCCAGTTCTTGCTCGGCGCTGTCGAGCTCTGCTTCGGCGGACTCAAATTGCTCGGGTGCGGCCTCGAGCTGTTCACGAGCATCGCTGAGTTCTTGGCGGCCGTCGGTGAGCTGTTCTTGCTGATCGACCATTTCGGCATCGGCCGCGAAGGGATCGACGGCGTCGGCGACGCCGTCAACATTTTGGGTCGATTCAAGCACGTCGACGATGGCGTCGCGTTGCTCACCGGTGAACTCAGATCCGTCTTCGGTCTGGAAGACCACATTGCCGGTGCCACGGGCAGCATCGGGGAACTCTTCTTCGAGACGGTCAGTCGTTTGGGCTGTGGGCGTGCCGGGGATCTCCACGGTGGAGACGAGTGTCCCGCCAAACGTGAGGAAGGACCCCGCGGCGATAGCCAGCAGGACAAGCCATGTAAACAACACTGCGAAAGGTCGTTTGGCGGAACGCAGCCCGAGTCGATAAAGAAGCTTTGCCATGATCATCCTTGAAAATGAACGGTCCTCTCGGGCCAACGCTGACCCAATGTAACTGTAGTTCACGGAGGCTCAGACCGTAAATTTTTGTTTGAAGTTTGTGATGCTGCCAGCGGCTCTGTCGCGGTGCTCTAGACTGTGGAACATGGTTTGGACGGTGGCTGATTTCGCGGATTTTCCGTTTTGGGCGAGGGTGCTCTTTATTACCGCTGATATGGCGATTCGGATTGCGCTGTTGGGCATCGTTCCTGGGAACCGGCGTCCGGCGGTCGCGATGGCGTGGCTGCTGATCATTTTCTTCCTGCCGATCCCCGGACTGTTGCTCTTCTTGTTACTCGGGTCGTTCCGGTTGGGCGGGCAGCGGCGTTCGCGCCAGGTCGCGGTGAATTCGGAGCTGCGACGCGCCACCGGGCACTTGGATCTGCCCGACCAGGTTGGTGCGGCACCGGATTACGTCGGTGCCAATACCAGGTTGACCCGTCGACTGACCGGTTTTCCTATTCTGGACGGCAACACATTCGAGTATCTGACGGATTATCGGCTGACGTTTCACAAGATGGCAGACGATATTGACCGCGCACAGCATTACGTCAACGTGATGTTTTACATCATCGGCACCGATCCGAAGGGCCGGCAGGGCTACGCCGATCTCGTCTTGGACGCGATGGCGCGGGCCGTGAAGCGTGGCGTCACCGTCCGACTGATTTTTGACCATATCGGCACGGCTCGGGTAAATGGCTATCGCGAGCTGCTGCGGCGTTTGGAAGCAGACGGTATCGAGTATTACCGTTCGCTGCCGGTGCGTCCGTGGCGCGGTCAGTACCAGCGGCCAGATCTGCGCAACCACCGCAAAATGGTGATTATTGACGGTCTGGTGGGCTACAGCGGTTCGATTAATTTAATTGAGCCGGGCTATAAGCGTTCCTCGGCGCACCGTTTGGCGCGCAACTGGCAGGATATGATGGCGCGCATGGCGGGACCGTCGGTGGCTTCCTTGGACGTGGTGTTTGCAACCGATTGGTTTTCCGAAACCGGGCGGCAGTTGCAACAAGAGTTGCGCGGCGTGACGGAATCCGAAATTGACAACCACGAGGGCCCCGCGGCGCAAATTATTCCGTCGGGCCCGGGCTTTTCGCAGGAGAATAACCTGCGCGCATTTAACCACCTGTTTTATTCGGCAATGGAGACGATTCGGGTTGTCACGCCGTATTTGGTGCCCGACGATACAATGCTCTATGCGCTTACGAGTGCGGCTCAGCGCGGGGTGCGCGTCGAAGTCTTGGTGGTGCGCCGTGCCGATCAGGTCGCGGTGCAGCACGCCCAGCAGTCTTATTATGAGGCCCTTTTGCGTGCTGGGGTACACATTTATCGGTACCCGGATCCAGATGTTTTACACGCCAAGTTGTTTACTATCGACGACGATGTTGGTGTGTTCGGCTCATCGAATATGGACATGCGGTCGTTTTCGCTCAACTTGGAAGTGTCGGTGATGGTCGTGGGTTCCGAAGAAGTCGCCAAACTCGATGGCATCATCGATATGTACCAGAGTCAATGCGAGCATCTGATGCTCAGAGACTGGTTGGCCAGGCCGCGGCACAAGCGGTGGTTGGATAACGTCTTCCGGTTGACCTCGGCGTTGCAGTAACTCCCGCGTGCCATGGTCTGGGTTACGGCTCCAATGGACCGCGTTGTGGGCCGTCATCAAGGGTTTTGCCAGAGTTCAGCATCGCTGTCACAACCGCCAGAGCCGACGTATGGTGGCGCTCGTCTGGTTCATTGGCGACGAGTACGAGGTCGGCCGCATCGTAAATTTGATCGGTGTCGAGCATTTGGCGTTCTTGGGCTGCCCAATTGTCCCACTGCTCGATGTAGTCGTCGCCGTCGCGCCCCATGGCTCGGTCATAACGCACCTCGTCTGGGACGCGCAGCCAGATCAGCACGTCCAACAGCTTCCGATTTGCTCGGACTCCCGCGCCGACACCTTCACAGAGGATGACCTCGGTCGGTTCGGTGGACACGGTTGCGCCCGGTGCTCCGTCGTTGCCGTGAGTGGAATGCCAGTCCCACGTTTGGTAGGTGGCCGTTTCGCCTGCCGCTAACTTTGGTAGCACCTCGTGACTGAAGAGTTCGATGCCTGCCTGTAGACCATTCCAGCCTCGGTAGAGATCCTCGAGTCGCAGGACAGTGACGTCATGGTGTTCGGAGAGGCTTTCGGCGAGCACGGTTGATAGGACGGTTTTGCCGGAGCCAGACCGGCCGTCGATGCCAATGATCAGTGGGTGTGCGGAGGAGTAACGTGACATGACTCAATGCTAGCGACAAACGCTTCCACGCGGGGCGAGATGGTGTTTTGTGTAGTCAGCATCACAATCTGGTCGCCTCGAAGTCGGAATAAATATCCGAGTCGCAGCGCTGTACTAGACAGAAGAAAAGTTGAGTCAGCATCGCTCATGTTTATTTGACAGCGGCTCAACATATATGGCACCTTGAGTGTAGATAGCTCAAGGAGCTAACAAGAGAAGTTTTAGCGAAAGGATTTACGTATGTCACGTGCTGTAGGTATTGACTTGGGCACCACCAACTCGGTTGTTGCCGTTCTGGAAGGTGGCGACCCAACGGTTATCGCCAACGCCGAAGGTGCACGCACCACGCCATCGGTCGTTGCATTCGCCAAAGGTGAGGACGGCGAAGTCCTGACCGGTGATATTGCTAAGCGTCAGGCCGTCAATAACCCAGAGCGCACCATCTCCTCGGTGAAGCGCCATATGGGTACCGACTGGAAAATAGAAGTTGACGAGAAGTCATACACCGCCCAGGAAATTTCCGCTCGCATCTTGATGAAACTCAAGCACGATGCTGAAGAATACCTCGGCGAAGACGTCACCGATGCAGTGATCACGGTACCGGCTTACTTCAATGACGCTGAGCGTCAGGCCACCAAAGAGGCCGGCGAAATCGCGGGACTGAATGTTTCCCGCATTATCAACGAACCAACCTCGGCCGCCCTGGCTTATGGTCTGGAACGCGGTAAAGAAGACGAAACGATTCTCGTCTTCGACCTCGGTGGCGGTACCTTCGACGTTTCGCTGCTGGAAGTTGGTAAGGACGACGACGATTTCTCGACCATTCAGGTGCGCTCCACGGCCGGTGACAACCGTCTGGGTGGCGACGACTGGGATCAGGCTATCGTCAATTGGCTGCTGGAACAGGCCAAGGCTTCCGGTGCCGACCTTTCCAAGGACAAAATTGCGCTGAAGCGTCTGCACGAAGCCGCTGAGCAGGCCAAGAAGGAACTGTCTTCGGCAACCTCAACCAATATTTCCCTGCAGTACCTGTCCGTCACCGAAGATGGTCCGGTGCACTTGGATGAGCACCTGTCGCGCGCCAAGTTTGAGGACATGACCTCGGATCTGCTGGATCGCACCCGTCGTCCATTCGAAGACGTCATTAAAGAAGCTGGTGTTTCGGTTTCTGACATTGACCACGTTGTGCTCGTGGGCGGTTCGACTCGTATGCCTGCCGTGTCCGAACTGGTCGAAAAAATGGCCGGCGGTAAAGAGCCTAATAAGGGTGTCAACCCGGACGAGGTTGTCTCCGTGGGCGCTGCCATTCAGGCCGGCGTGTTGGCCGGTGAGCGCAAGGACGTGCTGCTGATTGACGTCACCCCGTTGTCCTTGGGTATCGAAACCAAGGGCGGTGTCATGGCCAAGCTGATTGAGCGCAACACGGCTATCCCAACCAAGCGTTCCGAAACCTTTACCACCGCCGATGACAACCAGCCATCCGTGGATATCCAGGTATTCCAAGGGGAGCGCGAATTCACCGCGGATAACAAGCCACTGGGGAACTTCCAGTTGACCGGTATTGCGCCTGCGCCTCGCGGTATGCCACAGATTGAAGTCACCTTCGACATTGACGCCAACGGTATCGTCCACGTTTCTGCAAAGGACGGCTCGACCGGTACTGAACAGTCAATGACCATCACCGGCGGTACCTCGCTATCAGATGAGGACATCGACCGCATGGTCAAGGATGCCGAAGCGCACGCTGAAGAAGACAAGAAGCGTCGTGAAGCCGCAGAGGCCCGCAACGCCGCTGAAACTACTGCCTTCTCGGTAGACAAACTCCTCAAAGAGAACGACGAGAAACTGCCAGGGGACGTCAAAACTGAGGTCCAGGCAGATGTCGATGCACTCAAGGAAGCCCTTGAGAAGCAGGACAACGACGAGGAAGTCCAGGCCGCATTCGACAAACTGCAGCAGTCCCAAACCAAGATCGGTGAAGCCCTCTACGCACAGTCCGAACAGGACGGCGCAGCAGCTGATGCCGCGCAAGAGGACGAAGACATCGTTGATGCTGAAGTCATTGACGAAGACGAAGAAGACGCCAAGAAATAGCCTTCACGTCCACTTCAATAGTTCACTACCGAGGCCGGCCGGTTTCCGGCCGGCCTCGGTGTTTTCTTGACAGGAGTTATACAATGACCGATCAGCCGAATCATGAAGAACACGAAGACCCGATCCGTTTCACCGATAAACGTCGCATAGACCCAGAAACCGGAGAACTCCGCGACCAGGACCAGCAGGTAGCCGACGAAGCCGAGGCACCTGAGGATGCTGCGGACGCCTCGGACCACGCAGACCCACTGTCCCAGGTTGAAGACATTCTCAATTCTGCACCCACAGACGCCGACGAAGAGCCCGAGACCGAAGCCGCATCAGCCGGTGATGAAGCCGCGGCGCTGCGCGAAGATCTGCAACGCCTGCAGGCCGAGTTCGTGAACTATCGTCGTCGTGTTGAACGCGACCGTCACGTGGCCAAAGATAACGCGAACTTTTCGATGCTCGATTCGATGCTCCCGGTGCTTGACGACATCGATGCCGCCGATAAAGCAGGCGATCTCGATGGTCCGTTCGCTGCCATCGCACGGAAGCTCATCGAAACGCTCGAGGGCATTGGGCTCGTCAAGCATGATGGTGCCGCCCTGGTTGGCGAACCATTTGATCCGACCCACCACGAAGCTATGCTGCGTCAGCCATCGACCGAGATTGCCGAAGAGCACATTGTGCAAGTGTTCCGTAATGGCTACCTGTACAACGACCGGGTCTTGCGCGCTGCACAGGTGATGGTTTCTGCCGGTGACGAGTAAGAGAGAGGAGGTTCCATGGCCTCACAAGATTGGCTAGAAAAAGATTTCTACGCCACGTTAGGCGTCAGCAAGGATGCCAGTGCCGAAGAGATCAAAAAGGCATACCGAAAACTCGCTCGTACGTATCACCCCGACGCAAACCCGAACGACGAAGCTGCCGAACAACGTTTCAAAGAGATTACAGAAGCTAATACTGTCCTGTCCGACCCTGAGCAGCGACAAGAATACGATCAGTTGCGTGCCATGGGGTCCGGGGCGCGATTCACTGGTGCCGGCCCGGGTCGACAGCAAGGCGGTTTCGAAGATATCTTTTCGGGTCTCTTCGGCCAGGCCGGTGGTGGTCGACAAGGCGGGTTCGGCGATATGTTCGGAGGCTTCGGTGGGGGCCAAGGCTTCGGTGGTGGTTTCCAACAGCCGCCGACCAAAGGTGCGAACATCAAGGGGGCCGTCACCATCAGTTTTGCTGACTCGATTCGTGGCACGACCACGCACGTCAGTACAAGCTATGGTGCGGTCAACGAGGTGCGTATCCCGGCAGGTGTGAAAGACGGCCAAACCGTGCGCGCGAAAGGCAAAGGCCAACAGGGCACCGGTGGACGAGGCGACCTCATGGTTAAAGTCTCGGTCACCAAACATCCGCTGTTCGAACGCGACGGTGACAATATTCGCGTTGCGGTGCCAATATCTTTCGACGAGGCGGTACTCGGTACTACGATCGAAGTACCAACACTAGAGAGCTCCGTGAAGATCGGTGTTCCCGCCGGGTCATCGTCAGGCCGTGTTTTACGGTTGCGCGGCCGAGGTGTGAAAGCTTCGAAGCGTGCCGGTGACCTGCTCGTGGAACTTGTCATTGAGGTGCCCGAAGAGCTTACCGATGAGGCGAAAGCTGCGGTCGAGGCATATCAGGCGGCAACCGAAGACTTCGATCCACGGGCCGAACTGGCACAGAAAGCTAGGTTGTAATGGTCCACCGTCACCAACACGATCCCATCTACGTCATTTCGGTGGCGGCCCAGCTCGCCGATATGCACCCCCAAACCCTGCGGCAATATGACCGCATGGGGCTGGTGGTGCCGACGCGGCAAGCCGGAGGCCAACGCCGGTATTCAGCCGAAGACGTTCGACTACTGCGTCGGGTTCAGGGATTGTCGCGGGACGGTGTATCGCTCGAGGGCATCCGTCGTATCGTGGAATTGGAAGTCGAAGTCGACCAACTCCGCGATACGGTGGGTGAGCTCGTCGACCAGATTGCGGTGATGCGCTCTCACGTCTCATTCTCGAGAACCTTTACTGCCGGATCCACGGGCGTCACCACAAACATTCACGGACCCAGCGCATCCGACCCGTCTGACGATTTCGAAGCGCACGGGCTGCATCGCGAACAGCGACGCCGTCAACGATTCGACCGCCGACGTGTCGAAGAAGCCGTCATGTTCGCACTCGAGCAGTCAAAACCGCGCTACGCGCTGAATCAACCGAGGTTCGCCCTGCCCCGATAACGAGACACACAGGCCCCTGCTGCAGACGTACTGTTCACTGGCGGCGATCGTGCTTATGATGGACGTCGTATACGTTCTCAGCGATTCGGAGGCATGCCGTGGGCGGTCTTGGATTACTCATAACCTTTTTCATCGCCATCGTGGTGATGATTTTGATGATTTCAAAGTGGCGGGTCCACCCGTTCTTGGCAATTTTGTCCATTGCGTTGGCACTGGGACTTATCGGAGGTATTCCGCTCACCGACCAGGGCGAGGAAACACCCGGCATCGCCACCGTCATCGGAGACGGCTTTTCCGGCATCTTTACGTCCATCGGTATCGTCATCATCTTGGGCGCGCTCATCGGGCTCATTTTGGAAAAGACCGGTGGCGGCTTTCAAATGGCCGATGCGTTGGTCAACACCGTTGGCAAACGCTTCCCGGTCCTGGCCACCCAGCTGATGGGTTTCGTTGTCTCGATTGCGGTGTTCTGTGACTCAGGGTTCGTCGTGTTAAACCCTATTCGTCGTGCACTGGTGCGCCGAACGGCGACGGCGTCGGCATCGATGACCGTAGCGCTGGCGTCGGGACTGTACATTTCACACGTCTTTGTTCCACCAACCCCCGGACCGATTGCAGCAGCCACCACATTGGGGTTGGAAGACAACCTCATTTTGGTCATCGGGATGGGGCTGCTGGTGTCTATTCCGGCGCTGATCGTCGCGTATTTCATGTCGTCGTGGTTGGGTAAACGGGTCACCACCCCGGAAGACCAAGAGATGACCTCCGACGATGTGGAAGCCGAATACGAAGCCTTACGGGCCTCCTACGGTCGGTTACCGGGCAAGTTGTTGTCGTTTTTGCCGATCCTGGTGCCGATTCTAGCAATGGCGATCGGCTCGGTCGTCACGATGGCCGGCTGGCAGGGCTTTAGCGCTGAACTCTTCGAATTCTTCGGCATCCCGGTCATCGCGTTGACGCTGGGCCTGCTCATGGCACTGATCTTATTGGGTCTACAGCGTCGCATGTCCGAACTGCTCGACGTCACAGAAGATACGCTGCGTGTGACCGGCCCGATCTTGTTCATCACGGGTGCGGGGAGTGCCCTGGGCACGGTCATTGCTGCAACTCCGCTCATTGACTACATCACCGAGATTGCGCCTGGTTTCGCCTCGATCGGTCTATTCTTCCCGTTCATCGTCTCGGCGATTCTCAAAACCGCACAGGGTTCGTCGACCGTCGCCCTGGTAACCACGGCCGGTATCGTGGCACCGTTGCTGAGCACGCTGGGATTGGAAAGCGACATCGAAGTAGCCCTGGCGGTCATGGCGATCGCCGCTGGTGCCATGACGGTTTCTCACGCGAACGACTCCTATTTCTGGGTGGTGACGCGCTTCGGTAACCTCACCGTACAAGAGGGGTATCGCACCCACACAGTGACGACGGGTGTCATGGGCGTGACCTCCATCATTTGCATCTGGGTTCTGGGGCTCTTTGTATGACCGCACGTGATTTGAATATCGTCTTGGTGCCGGACTCTTTCAAGGGGTCGCTGAATTCCGTGCAAGTGGCTGAGGCTTTGAGCAAGGGACTGCGGCGTGCTGCACCCGATGCCGAAATTTGTGCGATCCCGATGGCAGATGGCGGCGAAGGTACCGTGGACGCGCTGATTGCAGCTGCCAATGGCAGTCACCATACCCTCGAGGTGACGGGCCCAGAACACAAGCCGGTGACCGCCGCGTACGGCCTCATTGAGGACGGTGCGGTAGTTGAAATGGCTGCTGCCGCGGGGCTGCCGTTGACCGAGCACCCGAACCCTGAAACCACAACCACCTATGGGGTTGGGGAGCTCATCGCCGCCCTGGCTGATCGGCGGCTCACGATTGGCGCCGGCGGATCGGCGACCAACGATCTGGGGTGTGGGGCAGCCGCTGCGTGCGGCGTGACATTCTTGGACGATGCCGGTACGAGTTTTATCCCGACCGGGGCGACCCTGGGCCGCATCGCTCGGATCGACACTTCTGCGATGCTGGGGGCCATCGATATCACCGTGATGACCGATATCGACAACCCGTTATTGGGCGACGCAGGGGCCGCAGCGGTTTTCGCACCCCAAAAGGGTGCCGATACGCCAATGGTACACCGGCTCGAAGCCGGTGCGGCGCATGCTGCCGACATCATCGCCCGTGACGTAGGTGTCGACGTCACCGAGCTTGTGGGCGGGGGAGCCGCGGGTGGTTTTGCCGCGGGCATGCACGCCTTCTTTGGTGCCACGTTGCAACCTGGTATCGATGCGATCCTTGACGCTGTGGATTTTGATGCGCGGGCGCGATCCGCCGATCTCATTGTCACCGGCGAAGGGCAACTGGATGGACAGTCGCTCGCTGGCAAGGTGCCCGTCGGGGTAGCCCGTCGTACGGACAAACCAGTGATCGCAATTGTCGGTTCCATTGGTGACGGCGCCCAGGCTTGTTACGACCACGGGATTACCGCGATCTATGGGATCACGCCGAGACCACAGGGCTTAGCATCCGCGCTCGCAAATACCGCACAGAACCTGGCAGACACCGCAGAAAACGTGTTGCGCACGTGGTTGGCAGCGGCTGGCTAGTCTGTGCGCTGGTAGGTCAGGTCGAAAATGTATCGTCCGGCGCGCTGGGCTTTGGCCTCAAAACTGGTGACCGGCCGGGTTTCGAAGCGCGGCGCCCACCCACCGATCGCATCGAGTGCTTCAGCTTCGGACAGGGGCGTTCCGTCATCGGTGCCGTGCAAGCGCGCCAGCGTCAACGGTGACGTCTTACCGGCCAGTCGAGAAGGGTGCAGATTTTTGAATGCTGGATGAGCGTCCAAGGTGTCACGCATTTGCATCGCGTAATGTGACCAGTCGGTGGCCAGCCGGATGAGCCCGCCGATTTGCAGCACCCGGGCCACGCGGTCTAAGAATTTTGGCTGGATGAGGCGACGCTTGTGGTATCGGGTCTTGGGCCAGGGGTCGGAGAAGAAAACCCAGACTTCCGCGGCGGCATGTTCTGGCACCATATGGTCCAGCACCTCGGGGGCGTTGGCCTCCACCATGCGAATGTTGGTGACGTTTTCGGAATCTACGCGATCCAAGAGTTTGGCCAGCCCAGGGCGATACACTTCGACGGCCAAAAAGTTCTTGTCGGGGTGGGCTGTTGCGCCGGCGAATGTCGACTCGCCGTGCCCCACACCAATATCGATGATGAGCGGGGCGTCGTGGCCCCAGGTTTCAGTAATATTCAGTTGCGATTGTGGTGCCACCGATGTTTGGCCGAACAACCGCGACACCGGCAATATGGTGGTGCCGGTGTGGTCTTGCCACAGGCGCTGCCGGTTCGCCGACATCGCCAGTTCGCGCCGTACGAACGAAACCGGAGCATCACGGACAATCTTGACGCCATCGCGGGTCTCGACTTTTTGATATCCCGCTGGCACCGGTTGCGTAGCCGACGGTTGACCGGTCGGGTCGTCACCGCTCGGTGGCTGTGTGCTCGAGTGCTCGGGCGCGTCGTGGTGGTTGTGTGCAGGCATAAAATCAGAAACGTTTCGGGGTCGGACGGCGTGGTCACCCGTCGGCAGGAGGCCACAACGGGCGTGGTGGTGCACCGCCATCGTAATCCACTGGCGCTCAGCGCCACGAATTCCGTGTCGGTTTCGGAAGGTTACCCGCGGCAATTCTTGGTGTGGAGTTTTGTAGCGCTCCTCGAACGTATTGGAATTGGCGTTGAAAGTATTACAGTTAAGGACGACGAGTCCCGAATGGAAGGAAGACTTATGAGCTTGGCTCAGTTGCCGATACGTTTGACCACCGGTGCGTTCGTGCTGAACTCCGGTATCTCAAAGCTTAGTCTCTCGGAAGAAGAGGCTGAAGGACTGCAGCAGATGGCGTCGAATGGCGTGCCGATGCTTGCTGACATGTCGCCCGCAGCATTCCGCCGGTTCATTGCCTTCACCGAAATTGGTGTCGGCGCTGCACAGCTGATCCCAAAAGTTCCGGGCTGGTTGTCTGGTTCGGCACTGACTGCGTTTTCTGCCGGTATGCTCAACATGTACTTGAACACTCCGGGCATGACCCAAGAAGACGGCGTGCGTCCCACGCAGGATGGCACCGCGGTTGCCAAAGACGTGTGGATGCTCGGCGCTGGTGCGTCCATGATCGTGGATTCACTGCTCAACACCACATCGCGCCGCAAGAAGTCTGCGAAGCGTCGTGTGGAAAAGATTCACGAGGCAAAAGACCAGAAGGTCGAAGCAATTCACGATGCACGGGACGAACAGCACAAAGCTCTCGAAACCGCGCGTGAAGCTGCGAAGGAAGAGCGGAAGGCTGCGCGCAAGGCTGCCCGTACCGCACGCAAAGAGGCCAATAAAGCCGCCTAGGTTTGCGGCGGTTCACAGTCCAATATTTTCATATGTTCAGACCCGACTACCGCGTTAATCGGGCTCGTATTCTCCGCGATATGCCGCGTCGTCGGCGGTGTCATACCGTACCGATGATGGCGGTGCGACCGCGTGGAAAGGGGCACCGGTTGATGGTGGGTAGTCGGGTTCTCGTATTGCCCACAACGATTCGGCTTCGGTCAACTGAGGGGTTTTGGGTGTTGTGACCGGTTGGTCGTCGTGATAGTTGTCCACAATGATGCCCGAGATGCGGCGCCGATTTTCAGTTTCGGCATCCAGCAGGCGCAGTACCCAGGTGTGCTCGGTGGCCAGCTGCAATTCGTCCCCGGCCGCATACCCCGACGCGAGCTGTTTGGCGCGCAAGATTTCGGCGTCCCAGGCGGCTGCCGCCAACATCACGATGAAGGCAAGCCAGATCAGCAGGATGACATAGAGGATGCCGTTGACCGTGAAGAACGCCTGTTCAAACATGGCCACGTGATCGAGTAACCAACCGGTAAAAGCAATTGCGGCAAACAGAATGATGACGGTGACGGCCGCGCCCGAGGAGATGATCCGGTACCGGGGCCGGCGCACATTGGGGCCGCGATAAAACGCTTGCGATACCAGGAAAATGAGCACTAACAGAATCAGCGGCCATTTGAGGATGTTCCAGGTGGCGATCGCTTCTTGGGTCAGTCCGAGCACTTCACCCAGGCGGACCGAGAAGTCGCCGCCCAGGATGATCAGTAATAGCAAGAGTAGGGACGCAACCATGAGCACCAAGGTTTCGACGAATACGACAAACCGAAAGTAAATGAAGGGGCGCCCTTCGCGGGTATCGTAAATGCGGTTCATCGCCCGATGAAAAGCCGCCACGACGTTGGATGCTGAATACAGCGACCCGATCAGGCCCAGCACGAGTGGGGTGATGCCACCGGGTGTATCGATGAGTCGAAAGAGTGTGTTGGCTACGGTGGAGGCCTCGAGTGCCGGTACGAGGTCGTTGACCAGCCCGGCGATCGTCCAAATGGTTTCCTCTGTGAAGTCCACTAGTGCCACGATGGATCCCAGCGCGATGAGTCCGGGCAGTAGTGAGAGCATCAAGTAGAACGTCATGGTGGCCGCCACATCCCACACTTGCATGGCGATGGCGCGTCCCCAGGTGCGACGAATGACGAACCACCAGGTGGGACGCGGACGCTGATAGGTTCTTGGCGGGCGCTGCCGCGTGAGCTTGGTGATGGCTGTTGTGGCCGCACGCTTGGCCGTCGAACGTCGTCGTCTGGTGTCCGAGTCCGCCGTTGGGTTTGGCTGCGCGGCGGCATCCGACGTCGGGGGCGTGCGCGGTGGGTCAGCGGCGGAGTGAGACATGCCTCCGAGCTTAGCTGCTCGTACACCAGGTTTGAGGGTAGCTGGATGCTTCGCGGTGACTCTGGCGGCCCTGCACGGTGCAAATGTTGCATTCAAGATGAGAACTCACGGTATCGTAGAGGTGTGATGGTAGTGAAACGAAAAGCTATACGGTTTGCGGCACTGGTTGCTGCCGGTGGGATGCTGCTGGCAGGCTGCACGGACCAGGGCGCTGAGCAACCGGAAGCTTCACCGAGCGAGGAAGCTGCGACGTCGGCGTCTCCTTCCGCGCCCGAGGTGGATTTAGAACAGTATGCGGCTGCCTTGGTGTCGGACGTCGAGCTGATGGGTGTTGCAGGTGACCCGCCGGTTGAGGGGTTCGTGGATGACCCAGTTTCGATGTACTTGACGCTCAGTGATTTTTCCCCGTCGGGCACCTGTGAAGAGCTCCTCGATGAGTTGAATTCCTACACGGCCCCGGCGGTTGCTGGCGTGTCGGCGCACTTCGTCAAGGAAGTGCCCTCTGACGCTGCTACGGATGGCGCTGCCACGGATGGTCAGTCTCCTGAGGCATCCGAAGCGAACACGCAGACCATGATCTTCGAGACGCGGACCTCTGAAGAACCCATGTCGATCTATCGCGAAATCCCGAATGCTTGCGAAACGTTGAGTTCGGACGAGGTTGAAGGCGCAGAAGCAGAATTCACCAAAGTTCCGGGTCTCGATGCCATCCACCTAGAAATTTCTGACGGGGACGGCTCCGAATCGATGGCGGTCGGGGGGTCTTCGGTTAACGGTCGGTACCACATGTACATGACGGCCGAGCAGGTTTCGATTGAAGAGGCCGAAGAAATGTTTGGCGCCCAGGCCGAGAAGCTGCAGGAAACCTTCGAGGACGAAGCTTCTGCCGAGCCAAGTGAGACCACAAGCGAGAGTCCGACCGAAGCGACTTCTGCTGCCGAACCGTCCGGCAGTTAATGTTTTCCACAGCGTTGCTGAATGTGGGAATATTTCCTATCCAAACGGGGTTGAGTTAACTAGACTCAAGTTTAGGTTTTGGATTCCCGGGAACCCCGGGAGTAAGGAGTATTGATGAATTCGCAATTCACTACCAAGTCGCAAGAGGCGCTATCTGCCGCGGCGATGAATGCCTCCACGGCGGGTAACCCGCAGATCGAGCCCGCACATGTGCTCAAAGCCCTGATGGACCAGCGCGAATCAGTTGCCGTGGCCGTATTGAAGGCCGCCGATGTCGCCCCCGATACCGTCTCGACACAAGCCTCGAGCCAGATAGCAGCCCTACCGAAAGTCTCGGGCTCCTCGGTGGCTGAAGCACAGCTTTCGCGCGCAGGGTTGGCTGTGATCTCGGCTGCCCAAACCCGAGCACAAGAACACCAGGATCAGTTTGTTTCGACCGAGCACCTCCTGCTCGGTTTGGCCGCCGATAGCGGTGACACCGGGCGCAGCCTGCGTGAAGCCGGGGCGACGGTCGATGCGTTGAACGTGGCAATGCAATCGGTGCGGGGTGATGCGAAAGTGACGTCGCCGGACCCAGAAGGCACCTTCCAATCGTTGGAACAGTATGGCACCGATCTGACCGAAGTTGCGGCATCCGGCAAACTTGACCCAGTGATCGGACGTGATGCCGAAGTCCGTCGCGTCATCCAGGTGCTGTCGCGTCGAACGAAAAACAACCCCGTGCTCATCGGTGAACCGGGCGTCGGCAAGACGGCCGTCGTCGAAGGGTTGGCGCAACGCATTGTGGCCGGTGACGTGCCCGAGTCGCTGCGTGGCAAACGGCTCATCTCGCTGGATCTTGGCGCGATGGTTGCGGGTGCGAAGTATCGTGGCGAATTCGAGGAGCGTCTCAAAGCAGTCCTGGAAGAAATCGCTGCGGCCGAGGGTGAAGTTGTCACATTTATCGATGAACTGCACACCGTGGTGGGCGCAGGTGCTGCCGAGGGTTCCATGGATGCGGGTAACATGCTCAAACCGATGCTGGCGCGTGGCGAGCTCCGGTTAATCGGGGCAACGACCCTGGACGAGTTCCGTGAGAATATTGAAAAGGATCCTGCTCTGGAGCGTCGTTTCCAGCAGGTTTTCGTCGGTGAACCGTCCGTGGACGACAGCATCGCTATTCTGCGTGGGCTAAAAGAACGTTACGAGGCCCATCACAAGGTTGCGATTGCTGATGCGGCCTTAGTTGCGGCTGCGAGTTTATCGAATCGGTATATTCCTGGCCGACGGTTACCTGATAAGGCCATCGATTTGATGGACGAAGCGGCATCCCGGTTGCGGATGGAAATTGATTCTGCGCCGGAGGCGGTGGATAAACTACGACGTGCCGCTGACCGGTTGACGATGGAAGAGCTCGCGCTGCAAGGCGAAACCGATGCTGCTTCGGTGGAACGTTTGGCCGCCCTGCGTGCCGAACTTGCCGACACCAAAGAGGAACTTGCCGGCATGACCGCAAAGTGGGAAGCCGAGAAGGCGTCCCTGAATAAAGCCGGAGACTTGAGGGTGGCGTTAGACGAGTTGCGTTCGAGTGCCGAGAGGGCACAACGCGATGGCGATCTGGCCGAAGCTTCACGGATTCTCTACGGTGAGATCCCAGAAGTCGAAAAGGATCTGGCCGCGGCGGAGGCAGCTGATCAAACCGTCACGAGTGACGAAATGCCGATGGTGTCCGAGCAGGTTTCCGCTCAGGATATTGCTGAAGTCATCGAAGCCTGGACTGGTATCCCTGCCGGCCGCATGCTGTCGAGTGAACAAGAAAAGCTGTTGTACATGGAAGACGAGATCGGTGCCCGACTGATCGGCCAACGCCCAGCGGTTGAAGCCGTCTCCGATGCAGTGCGCCGATCGCGGGCAGGCATTGCTGATCCGGATCGTCCGATCGGATCGTTCCTGTTCCTAGGCCCAACCGGCGTGGGTAAAACTGAGTTGGCGAAATCGCTGGCTGAGTTCCTATTTGACGATGACCGGGCGATGGTTCGTCTCGACATGTCCGAGTATTCGGAGAAACATTCGGTGGCACGACTTGTCGGGTCGCCTCCCGGATATGTTGGATATGACGAGGGTGGCCAGTTGACCGAAGCAGTGCGCCGTCGCCCGTATTCGGTTATCTTGCTCGACGAGGTCGAAAAGGCTCACCCGGAAATCTTCGACATCCTGCTCCAAGTGCTTGATGATGGCCGATTGACTGATGGACAAGGCCACACCGTGGATTTCCGCAACACGATTTTGATCCTGACGTCCAACCTTGGCTCAGAGTTCCTCGTAGACCCGGCTCTTGAAGCACAGGACAAACATGCCAGGGTGGACGCCGCCGTGCGTGCTGCGTTCAAACCAGAGTTCTTGAACCGGTTGGATGACACGATCCAATTTGAGCCGTTGACTACCGAAGATCTCGTCAAGATTGTGGATCTGCAGATAGAACAGCTGGCCCAGCGTCTTTCTGAACGACGGTTACAGCTTGACGTGGCCCCCGCAGCTGCCGAGTGGTTGGCGAGGGTCGGTTATGATCCGGCATATGGCGCCCGTCCGCTACGCCGCTTAGTGCAACGTGAGATTGGCGATACGTTGGCCAAGGAGATCTTGGCCCAGCGCGTCAAAGATGGGGACACGGTAACCGTCGATGCTGATGGCGACGGCATCCGTTTGGGAACCCAGCATGCTGATGGTTCGCACAATACCATCGGCTCTGCTCAAGCCTCCGGCAGTGCTGATGGCGCTGTGATTTCCGATTCGTAAACTATCAACCTAGGGTGCTCGTACCTCAGCACTCGAGAGTCCGCAGCACTTCAGGGCTGCTATCAGCTGTGGAAGTTATGACGCGTCGTCGGTGGTTTCCTCATCGGCGGCGGTCTCTTCCGCGGTTGCGTCGTCTGTGGTGTCTTGAGTGTCTTCCGGGGCAGCCTCGACGGCTTCATCAGCGGTTTGGATTGGATCTTCGGACTGTTCTTGTTCGGAACGCTGATCGTCGACGGCTGGTTCCTCAACCAAAGATTCTGTGAAGTTCGTTTCATCATTAGTGGAAACGACGCAGTCGATGCGACGATCCGCATCATTTTCCCAGGTGTACTGGGAAGGGCGTGAGGTGTTGATTGAGTATGTGGTCTGCGTGTTCTCCAACAGTGGGATATCCGCACAGAAGGCCTCTGAAGATTCAAGAAGTTCGTCTTCGCCTGGGTAGGACATATCTGTCGAGTACACCTGACGTCCTACGAGCTGCGCGTTGTGGGGCGTGGAACACTCGACAATGTCGGCTGGTTCGCCCGCATCGGTGTAATCGGCGAGACAATCGCCCGGCAAAAAGTTCTCGGGGGACACGTTCGCGGCGATGATGCCATCCAAGCCAGGGGAGGGGTTACGGGTTGTTGTTTCTTCGGGGCTCTCTGCGTTCTGCTCCGAGTCGGAAGAGCTGAAGCTGTAGACAAAGAACATGACGATCGCCAGCACCACGACGAGCACGGATAAGAAAATTATCCATGAATTCCGTCGTGAACGGCGCTCTTGGCGTTGCCGTAGTTGGCGACGCGTCGGCGCCGAGCGTTCTTCAGCTGACAGCGGAGGCTCGGACTCCGTGTTTGGCTGGTCGTCGGCTGGTGTCATGCCGGTCCATCATCCTTCCTGGCAGCAGTCAGTATCGATTGCGTCCCCACTCGCTGAGAGCACCGCGCCCGAGTTCCTGCTAGTTATTAGCTGATCCTAGAGCGTAAGCCCCGGTTATACCAGACATATTTTAGCCGCAAAGGGGCGAACTCTACTCAAACATGTTAACCTGGTTATCACGAACCATTACGCAAAAGAGACCTCGGCGACAATGTGGGCCTTATATTGTCGCTTTTGGGGGCACAGAGACCGCGAAGGGGGTCACGCTCATGGGGCGCGGCCGTCAAAAGGCAAAGGCAACCCGTCAGGCACGGGACATGAAGTACTTCTCGCCAGCTACCGACTTGGCAGCATTGGAGCGAGAGCTATCCGCCGAGAAACCAGATAGAGCAGCAGACAACGAGTACGCCGAACACGCGGACACCTATGACGTCTACGATGACGATGGGTACGACGAGGACTCTTCGTATTCGTAGGGCTGCTTGTCGCAGGGTTTCCCTAACATTTGAAAGATCGGCACGGTGAGATGACAGGATCATCTGACCGGCCGATTTCTTTCGAGACCTCTTCTCTTGCTGAGGATCACCCAACATACGCAACGCACCAGGCGGCACTGCGTTCCGTGCAGCGCGTTATCGAGACTCGCGCGCCCTATCAAAACGTTGAAGTCGCGTCGACTGGACTCGGTCAGCTGCTGAAGCTTAACCCTGTCATTCTGACTGGTGCTGGTATGTCCACAGATTCCGGGATTCCTGACTATCGGGGTCCGGAAGGTTCGCTGCGCCATTCGCGGCCTATGACATACCAAGAATTCTTGCACGATGACGCGGCACGACAGCGTTATTGGGCGCGTTCATTTGTCGGTTGGCAGCACCTCAACGACGCGTCCCCGCATACCGGTCATGAAATCATTGCCCGATGGAATGCAGCCGGTCTCATTGCAGGTGTCGTGACGCAAAATGTTGATGGTCTGCATCAGCGCAGCCAACGTGCAGCTGATTCGGAAGCCGGCTCCGCGTCGTCCTCGGGACCGGTCATTGCTTTGCACGGTTCGATGGATGAGATCGAATGCTTGGTGTGCGGGGTCAAGGAGCAGCGTGAAGCATTCGGCCAACGCCTACAACAAGCGAATCAGGAAGTTGCTGAGCACTGGAACGTGACTCAGGACAACATTAACCCCGACGGTGACGCCCGAATTCCACAGCAGTGGGTTGATGAATTCACCATGGTTAGGTGTCTGAATTGTGGCTCCACAAAGTTGAAACCTACGGTGGTGTACTTCGGCGAAATCGTTCCACAACAACGCAAACGCGCCATTCAAGACTTGCTAGAAAACTCCGGTGCATTGATCGTCGTTGGGTCGTCGTTGGCAGTGATGAGTGGTTATCGTATGCTGCTGGAGACTGATCGTGCGCGGAAACCTATTGGTGTGATCAATCGTGGCCCCACGCGGGGAGAAGAGCGTGCAACGTTCCGCTGGCGTGCCGGGGTCAAAGAAGCTCTCGAATGGCTCGACGCGGAAACGTTCTAGCATCATGCGTGCCAATATATGTTGCGGTATCGAGTCTGAGTGGGATCCTGACTCGTCGGGAGACTGCAAGATGGTAGTCCATCTTGTTCCATGTGCAGTACGATCAACTCCTGATGTACGGCCTTGTGATGACTCCGACAGACCAAACCAGCATTCGCCAACGACGTGGGTCCGTCCTGACTCCACGGTTGTAGGTGGTGAGGCTCGCACCATGACGCCGGGCGAGGACAGCCAGGCACGATACAGCCACGATCCCGAACGTGCAAAGCCCTTCTGATGGCAGGTGGGAAAAGTCGTTGGGCTCTTCCGGCGTCCAATGGCTGCGATGCGGTACCTAAGACCATGGGGACGATCTTCTGTGTACAGGCTTGTTGACGAGCTAACCCGAAATCGATCTGAACATTTCCCGGTGACCCGTGGGGCGTCGGCAAGCTGCGCTCTTGGTGTTTGAGACGCTCTGCAATCTTGGCGAGTTCTGACGTGTAGTCAGTCTCACTTGGATCCCCAGGGTCTGGTAGTGAATCGGGCGATCGACCTATCAGGTCACGCAGAGAGATCTCGACAATGAGCTCAAGATTGGGACGTAATAGCTGGTATCCGTCAGGAACATACGCGGCCAAAGGGTCGGATGAATTTTTCGAATGTTGTTGCTCGATATGTTGCAGCTCCGGAGCACTGGGCGGCTCGTGATCCACACCGAGAATATCTGCCACGACTTCTGAGTGTTCCGCTGCTTTTTGCAACGCTGTGTCGCGCCGTCGTTGTTCCTCATCGGTAGCATGCGGGTCGTAGGTCTTGTGCAGAATAAGCCCCGAGGACAGGAAATCCATAAGCGTATGGAGCCATCGTTCGGCTCTCGTTTGGCCATCGAATAACTGTCCAATACCGTAATCGATATCCTCCGGCGTAATGCGTGAATCACCTGCAACTTCCTCGGTTGACTTTTCATTTCCGTCAGCCGGGTGCTTGCCGGTGCCCTTGGCCTCCTCGTGGGCTTGTGCCCGCATCGTGGAGGTGACTGAATCGAGTTTCGTGGCAAATTCTCGCATGGCGTTGAGCTGCAACAACTCCTCGTCATCGACGATCGCCGTGACCTTGTGCAAACTGTCACCAACCTGACCGTCATAGAACAGGCCCTTTTCGTGTTTCATTTGGTCGTCAGTCAGCGGCTTCTTCGGTCCGACCAGAGCATTCGTAACAGCTTCACTGCAGGCTTTGGCATATCGGCTGAACGTATACGGATCATTTCGCCCCGCGTGATACACAAAATTCTTCTCGTGCTCTTGCACTAAATCATCGGCTGCAGTTTCATCACCACCAGCCCGACGATAGGCCTGCCGGATTTCAGAAAGTTTTTCGTCAGCGGTCGTCGCGGACGCAAATGGGATGCGTCCCCGCGCTAAATGTTCGGCTACCCGTGGTGTCTTGAGTTTACGCCGACGGTATTCCATGTCGGGCCACAGTGACGCCGCCGCGGTGATCCGCTTATCAACAGTACTGAACGTGGCCCGTAAAAGGCTTGCCACGTATGAGGTCGCGGCAGCCAGGGGAGTCTTTTCGCGACTCTGTCCGGGGATCTTCACTTCGCCATGTGACCGACACAGATGCTGCACAAGATCTGCCGTGGCACGAATGTTGACGGTTTCTGCCAGGCGTGCATTTTCTTCGCGAATTTGCGCATATTCCGATAGTGACAGTTTCGCCGGTGGCGTGGCGTCCTCGGCCCGAGCATGATCGTTACCAGTCTGCTGCGAGTCCGTGAAGCCGTGTTGTGAAGGGTCTAAAGGCGCAAACAACTCTGAGTGGTCACTCGTCGTCAGAAGCTCTTGTTGACATAGGGTGACCTGTGTTTGCAGTGCCTCAAGTTCAGCTGGATTCAGGGATCTCAGTATAGAGCCAAGCTGCTGGTCCACAGATTCGTGTGCAGCATGCATGACGTTGGAGGTTTGTTGGTGAAAGGGTAATACGTCCTCCCAGGATTTGAACGCTGGCTTGTGATTGCTCTGATACTCAGGGTCGGTCTTGGTTTCGTCGGCATACACGTCGGCGTACAAGGCGCCAGCCAGTAAGTTGGCTGACGCGCGTGGTGCAGAGCCAATAGCAGATCCGGATGATGGGATTGCAGACGACATCGGGTCACCTCCTTCCAAGTGGTCGTTCCACTTTCGCTGAGAGGTCGCCGCTCATGGGCACAGCTAGAGCAAACTGTGGAAAAACCCGGCACATCTACGGCAGTGTGGAAAACCTGCGCTGCCCGTTTGTCGTGCACATAGTATGAGAGCGCGTCATGCGGTATCGGTGATGCGTTGTGAAGAAGGCAGCGACATTCGGGTGCCCAGGGTTTCGAATTCAGCTGCCCTAGGTAAACTGGATTCGATCGAACTGTGTACCATGACATTCAAAGGAAGGTCGATCCGTGACTCCAACTAACGCAACCACGACACCGCCGGCCAGCTATGAACCGCTGACCCCGCTGGCCTTCTTGGGGCGGAGTGCCGCTACGTTCCCAGAACGGGAAGCCGTCATTTATGGCACGCGACGTTCCACCTATGCACAGTTTGAATCCGAAGTGCAGCAGCTTGCGCGGGCGCTGTCGAAAAGCATCAAACCCGGACAAGTCGTGAGTTTCGTAGCTCCCAATACTCCAGAAATGCTGGCCGCGCACTACGCGGTTCCACTCATTGGTGCGGTACTGAACCCGCTCAATCCTCGTCTGGCAGGCCGAGAGTTCAGCTACATTTTTGAGCACGCAGAGTCTGAAATCGTGTTCGTCGACTCAGAAGTCGCTGACATTGTATCCAGCGCCGCTGCTGGAATGAAGAATCCGCCGGCAGTCATCGAACTTGTCGACAATGAATTTGGTGTCCAGCCGACCGGGGACTTGCCCACATACACAGATTTTATGGCGGCAGCACCCGAGCAGACATCCGAGAACACGTTTACCTATGATGTCGCCGATGAACTCGGTGCTATCACGCTGAACTACACTTCGGGGACTACGGGCCCGCCCAAAGGTGTCTTGTACACGCATCGGGGAGCCTACCTGTCAGCACAGGCCAACGCCCAGCATTATCAGCTTGACGGCTCCTCCAAGTACCTGTGGACGTTGCCAATGTTCCACTGTAATGGCTGGACCATGACGTGGGGCGTCACAGCAACTGCCTCCACACACGTCTGTCTGCGCGCGGTGCGCCAGGACGCCATCTGGGATGCGTTTGATCACGAAAGCATCACGCATCTGTGCGGCGCTCCAATTGTGGCGGCATCTATCATTGAAGCTGACCGAGCCCACCCAATGGGGCATCCCGTCCGCCTGATTACAGCCGCCTCCGCCCCGCCACCCTCGGTGATCGAAGGCCTCGAAAAGCTCAGCATTACCCCGATCCACGTGTACGGTCTCACGGAAACCTATGGTCCAGCAACCATCAATGAACCTCACGAACATTGGGCATCCCTGTCCGTAACTGAACGCGCTCGCATGCTGGCCCGCCAGGGCGTGCCGATGTTGCAAAACTCGCAAGCTGCCATTGTGGACTCCGAGGGGAACCAGCTCCCTGCCGACGGTGAAACCCAGGGCGAAGTGGTCATCCGAGGCAACGGTGTCATGGCTGGCTACTACAAGAACCCTGAAGCTACCGAGGAATCCTTTGCGGGAGGCTGGTTCCACACCGGTGATATCGGTGTACAACACCCAGACGGTTACATCCAGTTGATGGATCGCCTCAAGGACATCATCATTTCGGGCGGCGAGAACATTTCCTCCATTGAAGTTGAAGGCGTCTTGCACTCGCATCCGGCAGTTTCAGATGTTGCCGTGATCGGTGCCCCAGACGACCGATGGGGCGAACGGCCCGTCGCCTACGTTGTTGTCAACGGCGACGTCACCTCCGATGCGCTGCGCGAACACTGCCGCGCCGAACTCGCCGGGTTCAAAGTCCCTGACGCGTTTCACCTGATCGAAGAGCTCCCGCGTTCTTCAACCGGTAAAATCCGGAAAACCGAGCTTCGCGCGATGGCTGACTAGTCCTGGTCGTGCCGCCAGACGGGATCGCGCTTTTCTAAGAATGCGTCGATTCCTTCTTGGGCATCGTACAGAGAGGCATTGGCTGTCATGACCTCGGACATTTTCTCGTAGGCTTCGACGGTGCCGAGGTCGAGTTGTTCATAGAACGCCTGCTTGCCGATGGCCACGGTGGCCGCTGATGCGCTCGCAACCTGGTTCGCTAGCGCGACGACCTCGGTGTCCAAGTCCTCGTCGGCAACAACATGGGACACGAGCCCGTGCGCCAAAGCGGTATCGGCGGAAAGTTGCTCGCCCGTCAATAACATCCGCATGGCCATTTTTCGGCCGACCGCCCGACTCACCGCAACCATGGGGGTGGAACAGAAGAGGCCGATCCGAACGCCCGGCGTGGCAAACCGGGCGGTTTCAGCTGCTATGGCCAAATCACAAGTCGCAACCAGTTGGCATCCCGCAGCAGTAGCCAAACCTTGCACTTTGGCAATCACCGGTTGAGGAATGCGCTGGATGGTCAGCATCAACTGGGTACAGACGTCGAACAGTTCACGATGGGTGCTCTCATCAGCACCATGAATTTCGGCCAGATCATGGCCGGCCGAAAACACCTTCCCCACGGAGGCCAGGATGACGACGTGCACATCGCTACGCTGCCCAACCTCATGGAACGTTTCGGTCAACTCGCGCATCGCGGCCAACGATAACGCACCCATCTTGGCCGGGTTATCTAGCGTGACGGTCGCTATAGTGCCGGCAACGTCAAGTCTCACGTAAGCTGTCATCGCTGTCCCCTTGGTCCGGAAATTACTGAGCGTAGGCGCCGTGCAGCAGCACTCCACCGCCGTCGACACCCTTTGCGCCTTGGATAAAGTCGTCACCGGCGGCAGCGGCGTCCTGAGTCAGTGCGCCAACGGTACCGATCTGCCACGATGTCATCGAGTTGGCATTGAGCCACGTGAGTGCAGAATCGGCGGATTCGGGTGCTACAACAGCGACCATTCCCACGCCCAAGTTCAACGTCCGTTCCAGATCGGCTTGCGGTACCTGGCCGGCCTCGGCCATCACCGAAAAGACCGGGGGCAGCGCCCAGGTTGAGCGGTCGATGGTGGCCATTGTGCCTTGTGGCAGCACACGGGCAAGGTTCGCCGCCAAACCTCCGCCGGTGACATGCGAGAAGCCACGTAGTGCAAACTTGCCGTCACCGTTGAGTTCGTCGATAAGGTTCAAGCAGGTTTGGGTATAAATTCGGGTCGGTTCCAGGAGTTCCTCACCCAGGCTGCGCCCGAATTCCTCGATGTGCTGGTCCCAACTCCAGTCGCGCGACGTAACGATCGACCGGAGCAACGAAAACCCGTTGGAATGTGCACCCGATGATTCCATGGCAATGACGACGTCACCCTTTCGAACCCGCTCGGGCCCCAGGATCTCATTGCCTTCCACGACGCCTGTGACCGCACCGGCCACGTCATACTCCTCGGGCGCCAGTAAGCCCGGGTGTTCTGCTGTTTCGCCACCGATCAGGGCGGTGTCGGCGAGTTTGCACCCGTTGGCAATGCCTCGGACGATATCGGCGACGCGTTCGGCCACCACTTTTCCGGTGGCAATGTAATCGGTCATGAATAAGGGTTTGGCGCCCACGACGACAATGTCATCCACAACCATGCCGACCAGATCCTGACCGATGGTGTCGTGAATGTCCATGGCCTGGGCAATCGCAACCTTGGTACCAACCCCGTCCGTTGAGGTGGTCAACACCGGGCGACGGTAACTCGTCAGCGGGGTCGCGTCCCACATGCCCGCGAATCCACCGAACCCACCGAGTACACGGCCGCTATGCGTTGCCGTAACAGCCGACTTCATCAGCTCAACGGCATCGTCACCGGCCTGCACATCGACACCAGCATCAGCGTAGGTGAGTGGTTTGCCCAAGTTGTTGTCAGTCACGTTATTTCCTGTCTGTGGTCAGCTGGGGGACATCGGTGGGGTAGTTACCCGAGAAACATGCGGTGCACAACGTGTCCTCGTCCTGCTGGGTGGCGGCAATCGTCCCCTCCAGCGATATATAGGCGAGTGTGTCTGCCCCAATAGAAGAACGTATTTCTTCGATGCCGGCACCCGTGGCAATCAACTCGGCCCGGGTCGCGAAGTCGATACCGTAAAAACACGGCCATTGCACGGGCGGAGACGAAATTTTCACGTGCACTTCACGTGCGCCGGCGGCCCGCAGCATAGCCACAACCTGACGCTGTGTGTTGCCTCGCACGATGGAATCATCAACGACGATCACGGATTTGCCGGCGACCACCGAGGGCTGCACGTTGAGTTTTAGCCGGATGCCCAGCTGACGCAAGGTCTGGGAGGGCTTGATGAACGTGCGGCCCACATAGGAATTCTTCACGAAGCCGTGGCCCAGCGGTATCCCAGATTCCTCGGCGTAACCGATGGCAGCCGGCGTCCCCGAATCAGGTACGGGCACCACGACGTCGGCCTCGGCGGTGTTTTCCTGGGCCAACTGTCGACCCATTTCCAACCGTGATTCGTAGACGCTGCGCCCGTTAATTGATGCATCAGGTCGGGCGACGTAGACGTACTCAAAAATGCAGCGTGCTAATTTCGACGCGGCAAACCGTGTTGAACGCACACCGTCGTCATCAATCGCAATCATTTCCCCGGGGGCAACCTCGCGAATAAACGTGGCGCCGGTCGTGGCCAGCGCAGCCTGCTCGGAGGCTACGACCCAACCGTTCGCCAACCGACCTAATACCAGCGGACGGAACCCATGGGGATCACGCAGCGCATAGAGCGTGTTCTCTGACATCATCACGATGGAAAACGCGCCCTCAAGTTTGGCGAAGACTTCCGGTGCGGTGTCTTCGAGCGAGTTACCGTTTTGGCCGTGCAGCAGTGTGGTAATAAGCGCGGTATCGGTGTCATTGCCCTGGGCGAGTTCACCGGAGTCAACCTCGCCGTAGCGGTGCGCGATGAGCTCCTTGATCTCCGTGCGGTTTGTCAGTGCACCGTTCATCCCCAGCGCGACCGTAGCGTCGTCGGCGGTGGCACCAAGTGTCGGTTGGGCAAAGTTCCAGTTATCGGCACCGACTGCCCCGTATCGGTTGTGGCCAATCGCGATGTGCCCCGTCAGTGAGGACAGCGTGGCTTCGTCGAACACCTGAGAGACGAGCCCGAGGTCTTTATAGACTGAAATCCGGTGCCCAGCTGATGCGGCAATACCTGCGGCTTCCTGGCCTCGGTGCTGTAGTGAGAACAAGCCGTAATAGGTAAGTTTGGAGACTTCTTCGCCGGGTGCCCACACGCCGAATACGCCGCAGGCATCTTTGGGTGAGTCGTCCAAAAAGTTTTTGATCATAAACTATTTCCGTTTGATTCGTTTGTCGGCTTTGGCCCGTGCTTTGGCTTGCGCGAATTGCTCGCGCAGCGCTTGTTCATGGCGTTCGTTCTGTTGGAACTGTGACCATTCGCTATAGTCGTCTTTGCTCACGGCAACATCAGCGGCATCCGGGTCATCGGTGCGGCGTGTATAGACGGTCGAAACGTTTCGTTTGGAACGCCGATCCATGATTATCCACACAACCGCGCCGACCGCGAGCCCAGCGATCGCAAAGATTGCCGCGAAGAAAGACAGCGTCTGGACCAGTGTATATTCGGGTGCCGCACCACGAATGCCGACCCAAAAGAATGCGACAATGACGCCCAACAGGCCGCCACTGACTAAAAAGGGGGTGACTTTCGGGGCGCTGCGATACACCATCTGTTGGGGTGCAGGGGCGTTGGGGTTGCTGTCAGCCATAGTGTCCTCAGTCTAGCGCGTCTATCGGTGCCTGCTTACAGTTTCACCAACGGTAAGAGTTCAGACAAATCTGTTCGCTGCCCGGAAGCAACGACCTCGCCGGCCGTCACCGCATCGTCCCAGCTAAGCAGGCCGGTGACCAGTGCTAACCATGTTGCGGCGTTGGTTTCGACGACGGCCGGGGGAGTGCCCCTGGTATGCGTGGTTCCTTGGATGATTTGGGTGACCCCAAACGGCGGGACCCGCACTTCCACCGAACGTCCCGGTGCTAGCACAGCTAACTCTTCCAGCGAGTACCGCACCGCCGTCGCCCGAACACTGCGAGACGCTGTATCGGGGTCAGCAGCCCATTCGCGCACCGCGGCCACCCCGTCGGTAACCGATATTTTTCGTCGCGCCATGCGTTTCCTGCCCCCTTTCGTACTTCCATCGTGCTCCCCATCAGTTGAGCGGCTCAGTTGAGCAACCGTAATATTGCTGGTGCCAGCTTGATGCCCCCAACCCGTTGATTGCCACCGTAGATGGGTGGCACAATGCGTTCGATCACGTCACTCATGGCATCCAACTCGAGCGCTTCGGGCGCATATTGGGCCAGCAAGACCAGGGCCACAAGATGGGCAGCCCGGTGGGTGGAATCAATCATGGACACCGCGACCGAGGTGCCATCGGGAGCGGCCAGCGCTAGAATCCCATCGGCTCCGGTCTTGGAGATCAGCTCAAGGGATTCCAGTACTACGGTGTCGCTGCGGTTTTTGCCTTGCACAGCTTCCGGGTAGTCCAACATCGCCCGGGCCACCATCGCGGCGGGTAATTCTGCGTTGCGATCGTGTACCGCGAGACCAAGTTTGCTGAAACCGCGGGCTAACGCGGCCAGGGACATCACCGGGGTCGGCGCCCCACAGCCGTCGATGCCCCAATGGGTAATCGAGGTTTCACAGTACTGTTCCAACACATCCAGCACCTTGGTTTGCACCGGGGCATCGGGGCTAAGGTACGTGGCGGGGTCAGCTCCTACAGCAACCGTCGCCGCTAAGAAGCCGGCGTGTTTACCCGAGCAGTTATGCGCCAGCCGGGTACGTTCCAACGGGAGAGGCGCCATGGCTAATGCGGCATCGGCCACCTGTGATGCCGATGAGGCAAAGACCGCGGCGCACTGTACATCGTCGGCAGATAATCCCACCTGGGCCAACACGTGTGCTGCCGTTTCTTGGTGCCATGGTGAACCACTATGCGACCCAGCAGCCAGCGCCAACCCAGCACCAGACAGATCAGCACCGCAGCGTAACGACGCGATCGCCTGCAATGGTTTCAACGCAGACCGGGCATACACCCCGGCGCTTGGGTCACCGGCTGATCCAAGTATCGCACCCTGTGCATCGACGACAACGGCCGACCCAAAATACCGGTTCTCGACGAATCCGTTACGGGTCGCGGTGGCCAGCTGTTCGACGTCACCGGCTCGGATTGGTCCCGACATTGCTGTCTCCTATCGCTTTGACTTTCGCGCATAGATGGCCCAGGTCGTGACGGCTCCGGCAACCGCGCCGATCCCCAATGAGATCAGTGCCGGGACAAGGTCGCCACGGGTCGCATCGGCGAACGCGCGAAACCCAAGCCAGGCAACAAAGGATGCACCGAGCGAGACCATCAACCATAAATATCCGACGCGCAGCCACCGCGGCACCGAGGGCCCTTGACCGTAGGGGAGGTGGTTTCGGTTGTATGACATGGTTTCGATTCTACTGGACCTGCACCACCGCTCCCGGGGTTGGTCTTGTCCACAAAGTTCAGACACACCGACCAACACCGATGCCGAACCGACTACGCTAAGAGATGTGAAAACTTTAGTCTTGGGCCCCGGTGGCCGTGAACACGCAATAGTGCAAGCCCTCCGCGCCGATCCGCTGGTATCTGAGGTGCGCTGTGCACCAGGAAACGCTGGCATCGCCAAGGAAGTTCCCGTCTACCCGATCGACGTTTCCTCCCCGCAATTAGTGGTGGAACTGTGCCAGCAACTGCAACCGGATCTCGTGGTGGTTGGTCCAGAGGCACTCTTAGCCTCGGGTGTTGCTAATGCGCTCCACGCTGCCGGCTTCTCGGTGTTCGGTCCAACGCATCAGGCGGCCAAACTTGAGTCGTCGAAGGCCTTTGCCAAAGATGTCATGGGCGCCGCCGGTGTGCCAACCGGTGCTGCGCACACCGCAGTCAATGCGACCCAACTTGCGGCAGCACTCGATGATTTCGGTGCTCCGTATGTGGTCAAGGACGACGGACTGGCAGCGGGCAAGGGCGTCATCGTCACATCGGATCGGGATGCTGCGATCGCGCACGGTGAGGCCATTTTTGCCGACGGCGACCCGGTGTTAGTAGAAGAGTTCTTGGATGGCCCCGAGGTCTCGGTCTTCGTGATTGCCGACGGCAAAGACGGGGTTGCGATGTCGCCGGCGCAAGACTTCAAACGTGTCTATAACGATGACGAAGGGCCCAACACCGGCGGTATGGGCGCGTACACACCGCTGGAGTGGTTGCCCGAAAACTTTACCGATGATGTCATGGAACAGGTTGCCCGGCCCGTCCTGCAGGAAATGGCCGACCGCGGTACCCCATTTACCGGGGTGCTCTACTGCGGCCTCGCCGTCACCAAGAAAGGCATCCAGGTCATCGAATTCAACGCACGCTTCGGCGATCCAGAAACCCAGCCGGTGCTGGCACGGCTGCAGACCCCGCTTGGCCAACTCCTCAAAGCCGCGGCCGATGGCAAACTGCGCGCCACGTTCCCAACCATCAAGTTCGATCCGCAGGCCGCCGTTGGCGTGGTCATGGCCGCTGCAGGCTACCCCGACGCGCCACAGACCGGTGCCCAAATAACAGGTGTTGCCCAAGCCGCCCGGACCAAGGACATCTCCATCCTGCACGCCGGCACCACCGCAGGTACGACGGGTGAGTACACGGCATCCGGCGGACGGCTCTTGACCGTCGTGGCCACCGGTGACGACCTGGCAAGCGCACGCGATCACGCCTATGACGCGGTTGAACAGATCTCGATTCCCGACGGTCATTTCCGCACCGACATTGCCGCCAAAGCCATCGACGGCCAGATCACCATTCCGGAGGCCTAGCGCCATGACCGACACTGCAGTTCACGTCCCCGGCTGGCGTCACATCTATTCGGGCAAAGTCCGCAACCTCTATGAGCCCGAGTCCACTGCGCCGGGCGAGTCCGACACGCTGTTAGTGGTCGCCACAGATCGGATCTCGGCCTTTGACCATATTTTGTCTCCGGGCATCCCCGAAAAAGGCAAGATCCTGACGCAGCTGTCACTGTGGTGGTTTGATCGACTCTCTGATGAACTCGACGTCGCCAATCACGTGGTGTCCACGAACGTGCCGCCGGCGGTGGCTCAGCGGGCCATGATCGTCAAACGCTTGGATATGTTCCCCATTGAGGCCATCGCACGCGGTTATCTGACCGGATCCGGATTAGCCGAGTATCGTCAAAGCGGCCAGGTGACCGGCATTGACCTCCCCGGCGGGCTCGTTGACGGTTCCAAGCTTGAGCCGGCGATCTTTACCCCGTCTGCGAAGGCAGAAGTGGGCGAACATGATGAGAACATTTCGTATGCCGAGATGGTCCATCGGATTGGTCAGTTGGCCGCTGACGACATCCGCGAGAAAACGCTGCAACTGTATGCGACGGCCGAGCGTATCGCTCGTGACGCGGGCATTATTCTGGCCGACACCAAGGTTGAATATGGCGTTGATGAACACGGGACCATCACGCTGGGCGATGAGGTCTTAACCCCGGATTCTTCTCGGTTTTGGGATGCGGCGACGTATCAACCGGGGCGTGGACAGGATTCGTTTGATAAACAGTTTGTCCGTGACTGGTTGGCTTCGGACGCCTCGGGCTGGGAGCGGGCGGCAGATACCCCGCCGCCAGAGCTTGCCGATGACGTCGTCGAGAAAACCGCTGCACGGTACCGTGAGGCCTATCGTCGTTTGACGGGTCGCGCCTTCAATTAGTTGGCGGCCACCAGATCAACGACCACGGCTTCGGGCGGGCAAAATGTACGCAGTGGAACCGTGGGTGACGTGCCGATGCCGGCGGTGACATTGACCAGACCGGTTCTGCCGCCGGCACGCCAGGGAAATAGTGACGAGGCGAGTCCGGTCGGCAGATCACAGTTGGACACGATTGCACCATAGCGTGGCAGGGCGATTTGTCCGCCGTGCGTGTGCCCGGCAAATACGCAATCAGCACCATCGGCGATGGCAGTGTCCAGTACACGTCGATACGGAGCATGCGTGACGGCGATATTGAGTTGTGCTGGCGGATCAGTGTGGTCGAATCCCGGCCAGGCGTCAGCTTGCATGTGGGCATCGTGGGTACCGGAAAAATTGATTTTCAGGTCCTCACGGATCTGCAGTGTATGTGTTTGGTTTCCCACGCGGTGCCAATTACCGGTCTCCGTGAAGGTTCGAAACATCGTGGCCACGTCGATGGTTTCCCGAAGCTCCTCGGCGCTGTCCATGGCCGAGGGGGCGCGTAAATATCGCAGTGGGTTCATCGGGCGTGGACCATAGAAATCATTCGAACCGGGAACGAAGACCCCGGGGATGTGGAGCAGTGGCTCGAGGGCTTCAAGTACGGAATCGACGGCGTCGATCCCACCGGGGTTGTCGCCGGTATTGATGACCAGATCGGGTTCAAGTGCTGCGAGGCCGCGGACGAATTCGATTTTCTGACGATCATGGGCGACCAAGTGCATATCGCCCAGGTGCACAATGCGAAGCGGGGCGTGTCCGGCAGGAAGCAGCGACATGGTTTCGTATCGGATGCCGAACCGTCGGGCACTGATGGCTCCGAAAGCAATGGCTGCAGAGCCCGCCAAGATGGTGGTAGTGAAAAGGGTGGCCGCGCCGGATGCGATCCGACGCGGCCACCCTGAGGTTTCAGACACTAGTCATCGTCCCCAGATGAGTCGTCATCCTCGGAGTCCTCGTTGGAATCTGAGTCGTTGGAGTTGGAATCGTCATCGTTGTTATTTGACGAGTCGTTTCCACCATTGTTGTTCGATGAGCCCTGGCTGAGGCCCTCTGCGGCGGGATCACCGGTCGGGCCATCGAATGCTGGGAATTCTGCGGTCTCGTATTGTGGTCCGGCTTCTTGCATATAGTCCACCCACATTGGGCCAGCAATCCGGGCGCCCCACACGTCATTGTAGTAGCGTCCGTTGATGGTGGAGCCCGCAAGTGAGTCCAGGGAGGAGTACCGCCCTGCCCACGATGCGGTGGTGAGCTCGGAAGTGTATCCAATGAACCAGAGTGATGAAGAGGCGTTATTGGTACCCGTTTTGCCAGCGATAGGGAAGTCAATGTTGCCTTCGGCGATGCGTTCATCGGCAATGCCGGTCAGCGTATTATTGAGCTCTTTAATGTTCTCTGGGTTGAGGGCACCGGGATCACATTGCACCGGTGGCACAGTGTATTCTTCGCCTTCTGAATCAACGATGGATTCGAAAGCACGCGGCTCACAGTAGGTGCCGCCGGAACCAAGTGTCGAGTATCCTGCCGCCATGGTCAGTGGAGAAACTTGCGGCGACCCCAGGACCAGCGCGGGGTGTGCAGGGTTCAGAGGCTCGTTAGCGGCCGCAGTGGTGATACCTGCTGCCGTGGTGATATCGGTGATTGAACACAGATCGGTTTCGTAGGCGGCAGCAACGGTTGCGGAGTTGATCGACCAGTACAGGCCATAATCCATCCGCATGGGCTTGTACATATTGTCAAGCGCGTTACCTACTGGCCAGTCTTCACCAATGCTGGCCTTTCCGTCCTCAAGGCAATAGGCAGGGAAAGTCACGTCGCTGTTATATTGTCGGCGTGAGGCATCGATAGGGTCACGCATCGATTTGCCCTCGGCCATCCAGGCCATGGCGACGAACGGTTTGAGCGTCGAACCTGCCTGGAACCCATTGCCCCCGCCCCATTGGGAGTCCACGCTGAAGTTCATGGCTAAATCGCCCGGTTCTTCTTCGCCCACGGCATAGTGCGTGTTCTGGGCCATGGCCTTGATATTTCCGGTGTCCTGCTGAACGGTCACCAGTGCTGCACCGATACCTTCGTTTTCGTCAGCAGGAACGTGCTCTCTGGCGGTTTCAACTGCCGCGCGCTGCAGATCGGAATCTAGGGTGGTCGTAATTTCGAGGCCACCGCGATCCAGCATGCGTTGACGGGAGTCGCGATCTGGACCAAACGCTGGGTCAGCAAGTATCTGCTGCTGAGTGTAGTCGCAGAAATACTCGAAGCCTTCTTCGGCATTGAGACATCCGGTAGGCTCCGGACTCACATTGAGCTGGATCTCCGATTCGACGGCTTCGTTGTATTCCTCTTCGGTAATAAAGCCTTGATCGTACATATTGCCCAGTACAAAGTTGCGGCGGTTCGTCGCGCCCTCAGGGTTGTTTTCTGGGTTCAGTGCGTTTGGTGACTGCACTAGGCCGGCCAACATTGCCGACTCTCCAATATTGAGATCAGCTGCCGTCTTATCAAAGAAGTAGCCGGCTGCCGCTTCGACTCCGTAGGTACGGCCGGTGAATAAAACAATATTGAGGTAGCCCTCAAGGATTTCGTCTTTCGACATTTCCTTTTCAACGGCGACCGCAATCTTCATTTCGCGAAGTTTGTCTGGAATCTCTTTGGTGCCCGAAACAGTGGTGCGCAGGCCGTTGAGATTCTGATAGTTGACCAAAACGTTGTTGACGTACTGCTGCGTCAGCGTTGACGCACCTTGCTGAGTATCGGACGTCACGTTGTGCACCATCGCGCGCGCCAGACCCTCGCCATCGACTCCAGAGTGATCATAAAAACGCTCATCTTCAATTGCGATGACCGCGTTTTGCATGTGCTCTGAGATGTTCTCGAGCTCTACCGGGGTACGGTTTTCAGCATAGAACGTGGCGATCTCATTGCCGTCCTGATCCATGATTTTGGAAGGCGTGGATAGGGGTTCTTCGTTTAATTCTGCCGGCAGCTGATCTAGCATCTCTGTGCCGACCTGCGACGCTGCGCCGGTAAGCATACCTGCGGGTAGCATCATGCCCGCCCCGAGGGCGCCCAAGAGAGCGGATATCCCAAAAAAGGCGAGCAGTTTCGACAGTAGCGAGTTGCCTTTGAGCACACCAGTACCTGAGGAAGTCGTTTTGGCCATGCGGGGAGTCTACCGGATATAGCACAACCAGATCTGTTCGAAAGCTCTCGGCGCAAGATACGGTTAAGCCTATGAGCGATATACAAAAGTGGGAATACGCCACGATTCCATTGTTGATCCATGCGACCAAGCAGATTCTTGACCAGTGGGGTGACGACGGGTGGGAATTGATCACCGTCATTCCCGGACCGGACGGCAACGCACCGGTTGCTTATCTCAAGCGTCCAAAAGCTTAGCGAAGGAGCAACATGTCTGCTATTGAACAACGACTCGAAGAGGCAGGCTATACGCTGCCGGAAGTAGTCAAGCCCCTGGCTGCTTACGTGCCGACCATGCGTGATGGCGATAACGTCTATACCTCCGGTCAGCTGCCAGTTATCGAAGGCGCTCTTGCCGGTACCGGAAAAGTGGGCGACGAGGTCAGTGTGGCCGATGCCGCTGGTTACGCACGCATCTGTGTTTTGAATGGGCTGGCTGCGATCAAGGCTGAAATTGGTGATCTCGATAAGATCGCCCAAATTACCAAGGTCGTCGGTTTCGTTGCTTCTGGAGCCGACTTTGCCGAGCAGCACCTGGTGATCAACGGAGCCTCAGAATTCCTCGGCGAAGTGTTTGGTGACAAAGGCATTCATGCGCGCTCCGCTGTCGGCGTGGCGATGCTGCCAATGAATGCGCCTGTTGAAGTTGAAATGATGGTCAAGGTTCACGACTGACCCGCCTACGCATATGTGTAGGGGTTAAACGCATCGCGGGCTGAAGAACAATTCTTCAGCCCGCGATGCATTTCAGTCGTGGATGTGCCTAGCGTGCGCGCTGACGCAGACGCTGTAGATCCATTACGATGACGGCACGGTTTTCGAGTCGCAACCAGTCGCGTTGGACGAACTCGGCCAGTGCCTTGTTGACCGTTTCACGGGAGGCGCCAACCAGTTGGGCAAGCTCTTCCTGTGTGAGGTCGTGGGCGACGAGCAGGCCATCGGCGGTTGGACGGCCGAAACGGTCAGCCAGATCCAACAGGGCCTTCGCGACGCGACCTGGCACATCGGAAAATACAAGGTCAGCAAGCGATTCGTTCGTGCGTGACAGGCGGCGAGCCAAAGCGCCAAGTAGCTGCATCGAGACTTCTGGTGAAGAATAAATGACCTTGCGGAGGTTCTCGTGGCGCAGGCCGGCCAGGCTGGTAGCTGACACCGCGGTGGCAGAGGCTGAACGGGGTGCTGGGTTGAACAGAGCCATCTCGCCGAAGACCTCGCCGGGGCCGAGGATGGCCAGCAAGTTTTCGCGACCGTCTGGGGCTGTGCGGCCAAGCTTTATCTTTCCGGACAAAATGACGTAGAGCTGATCTCCGTCATCGCCTTCATGGAAAACCGAGGCGCCGCGAGAAAGCTCAACTTCGGTGAGCTCCGCGGTCAGGGCGCTGAACACCTCTTCGTCGAGGTGCGTGAAGAGCGGTGCATTGCGCAATACGTCTAGATCCATTGTGGTGAAGGTTTCCTTACTGGCCTTGTGGGCCGAACTCAAACTTTTGCCGGAACTTGGTCACTGGTTGTGGAGTGCCGATTGATTCAGGCACGTTCATGGTAGTGCGTTTCGACATGGGCTTCCAAGTGATTCTATCGAACGTAGAAGGGAATGTGGAAATCGTCACAACCAGCAGCGAAATCTCCCTCTACGATAGACCAAAACCTTGTGAAATTACTACGCTATCGGCACGGTGAATCATCGATCGTAGAAAAACCGGCTACGCTTGAACGACTGTAGCCACCCCAGGAGTCACGGTGAGGGGGACGGTGGATGATCATAGGGCTTTCCTTGCTTGATTGGGCCCTGGTGCTCGTACTGATCATCGTGATCATTATCGGCTTTCGCCGTGGGTTTTGGATCTCGATGGGTACTATTGCGGGCGCAATCTTGGGTGCCCTCGGTGGCCTTTTTCTCATGCCGCTTATTGTTCAACTCGTGGCGGCTGGCGTCATGCGCATCATCACGATGGTTGCGACCACCGCTGTCATGATCTGGTTCGGTATGTGGTTGGGACGGAAGATTGGCGGCCGCCTCCGTCTCCACATCAGTCACCCAGCCCTGCGTCTCGTTGACCGCTTTCTTGGCGCCATTGGCAACACCGTCATTGCGGGACTACTGATCTCGTTGATTGCTTTTTCAATTTCCTCGGTGGGTGTGCCCGGTATTACCAGTGCACTGAAGAATTCCAGCGTCGTGTCATTGGCGACCCAATGGACCCCGGAAGGTGCGCGGACGTGGATTGCGCAGGTGCGGGCGGACGTGTTGGATTCCTCGGAGCTACCCGAGCTGGATCTTGCGGCTGACGAGACGCCTCCTGAAGTTGAGGATGCACGCGTTGAGCCAACGGCCGCGGTAGAAGATGCCACAGTGTCTTCTGTTCGTATTACTGGCAGCGCTTACGAATGCGGTCAAAGCCAGACGGGCTCAGGCTTTGCAGTGGCTGGCGATCGGATCATCACCAATGCACACGTGGTGGCCGGGGTCGAATCGCCGCAAGTAGAAAGTCTCGACGGCCAACTGTTCACTGGCCAAGTGGTGGCATTTGACCCAGATGCCGACATCGCAGTGATAGCGTTACCCGATGCAGAATTGCCGACGGTAGAGTTTGGCGACGGTATGGAACCGGGAGAGCCTGCGTTTGTCCTCGGTTATCCATCGGGCGGTCCCCATCAGATCACCACAGCAGAGGTGCAAGCTCAAGGGCCTGCGACCGTTGCCAATATCTATGATGAAGCCCCCGAACAACGCGATGTGTATCAGATTTCAGCTGACGTTCGTCAAGGCAACTCGGGCGGGGCGCTCGTGGATGATGAAGGTGCGGTAGCAGGCGTGATTTTTGCCAGGGCGTCAGGGGCTGAAGTTGGGTACGCACTCACGCTGGATGAGATCTCTGGTGTCGTTGATGACGCCCCGCATTTGTCTGAGCCAGTATCAACCGGTCAGTGTCTCCGATAAATAGTAATTCCAGGTCAATGCTGCCTTCGCCCTGCGAGGTTATTGTTCTACCGCCCCGTAAGGCGTAATCTTAGTGTCATAAGTCACGCTGACTTGTATTCACATCACACGTAAAAGGGGTAAACATGTCCTCTCAAATGACGTCGGCGCCAGCCGCGTCCACGCGTCGTGAAGCGTTTGGTGGTCGTTGGATTTTCATCCTGGCTGCCATGGGCTCTGCGGTCGGGTTGGGCAACATTTGGCGCATTCCGTATATCGCCTACGAAAACGGCGGTGGAGCATTCATCATCCCGTATCTGGTCGCGTTGTTATCGGCGGGTATTCCGCTGCTGTTCTTCGACTACGCGCTCGGGCACCGCTTCAAAGGCTCGCCCCCATTAGCGTTTCGGCGGCTCGCCAAATGGACCGAAACCATTGGTTGGTGGAAGGCTATGATCTGTGTGGTCATCGGCCTGTACTACGCGGCCATCCTTGGCTGGGCGGCAAGCTATATTTTCTTCTCGGCGACTGAAGCCTGGGGCGACGACCCCGACGCATTCTTCTTCGAAAACTACCTGCAAATGTCTGAAACACCGGGCGTAGAGTTGACGATTGTCCCAGGAGTGTTTTGGCCAATGCTCGCCATCTGGGTGGCAGTGTTGGTCGTGCTTGCACTCGGGGTTCGACGTGGTATCGGTATGGCCTCAGCCATTGGTATACCAATCCTGGTCCTGATGTTTCTGGTCTTAGTCGGTATCGCACTGACGCTACCGGGCGCTATCAGCGGTCTGGATTCTCTGTTCACACCAAACTGGGCGGCACTGCTGGATCCCGGTGTATGGATCGCCGCCTACGGACAAATCTTCTTCTCCTTGTCCGTTGGCTTCGGCATCATGATCACCTATTCGTCCTACCTGAAAAAACGCACCAACCTCACCGGCTCCGGCCTGGTGGTTGGTTTCTCCAACTCCGGTTTTGAAATCTTGGCCGGTATCGGTGTGTTCTCGGCACTGGGCTTCATGGCGCAGGCCGCAGGAGTAGAGATCGCTGAGGTTGTCACATCCGGCATCGGACTCGCCTTCGTGGCCTTCCCAGAAATTATCTCGCAGGCACCACTGGGGCTGGGTCCGATCATCGGCGTATTGTTCTTTGGTTCGCTCTTGTTCGCTGGCTTTACCTCGATGATCTCGATCTTGGAAGTCACACTGTCGGCGGTCAAAGACAAAACCGGCTGGTCGCGCACCACCGTAGTATTCACCTTCGGGGTGGCGCTGGCGCTGCTGTCACTGCTCGGTTTCGGCACCACCTCGGGCCTCCACCTGCTGGATGTCTCCGACTACTTCGTCAACCAATTCGGTATCGTGGCCGCCGCACTGGTTGCAGTTGTCTGCGTCTCGTGGCTGCTACGTCGCCTCGATCGAATGGTCAAACACCTCAATATGGTGTCCTCCTTCCGACTGGGCAGCATCTACAAGTTCCTGATCGCCGTAGTGCTACCGATTGTGCTCGTCTACACCCTGGTGGCCGAAATGATCTCAGAACTCGGTGGCGAGGAGGCCTACGGCGGAATGCCAGACTGGTACGTCAATACCTTCGGTTGGGGCATGGCTATCAGCCTGATCGTCATCGGCTTCCTGCTATCGCTGATCCCATGGTCGAAAAATTCGGCACTGTACAACGAACGCTCCGAAAATGAATACGGTCTGGATGCTACCGATCTGGCCGACGGTAAACACGCAGCTGAGCCAGATACAGAACAGGAGGTCAGGTCATGACCGGCATCTCCATCACCATGATGATCATCGCATTGGTCACCGTCTGGGGCGGCATCATTGTTTCAATGATCCACCTGCAACGGAACCCCGATGAACTTTCCGGCGAACTCGCCGACGAAGAATAACCTGTCTCACGAAACATGCTGCGGCCCCAACCAAAACGGTTGGGGCCGCAGCATTGAGCAGTAAAACTGCAGCAAGCTAGCGCTGCTGCATACCAGACAAGATTTCTTCCATCACCGCAGGATCAGCCAAGGTAGCCAGTGCCGTCGGATCGGCCTCCGTCTGACCTTCAGCAGCATCCTTCAACAAGCGACGCATGATTTTGCCGGAGCGAGTCTTCGGTAGGTCAGTCGTCACCAGAATCCGCTTGGGTTTGGCAATGGGGCCAATGTGCGACCCAACATGAGCGCGCAAGGCGGCCTCAGCCTCATCTTGGTCGGCGCCTTCGGAATCCTCGGTCAAAATCACGAACGCATAGATGGCTTGTCCCGTCGTGTCATCGGCTGCCCCGACGACGGCCGCCTCGGCAACCAGATCATGGGCGACCAGTGCAGACTCGACTTCCGTGGTGGACAGCCGGTGCCCGGACACATTCATCACATCATCGACACGCCCCAGCAGCCAGATGTCGCCGTCCTCGTCAAAGCGGGCACCGTCACCGGCAAAATACATGCCATCAAACCGGGACCAGTAGGTATCGACGAAACGCTCGTCATTGCCCCAAATAGTGCGGGCCATCGCCGGCCAGGGATCCCGGATCACCAGGAAGCCCTGTGAGGTGTCCTGCATCGAATTGCCCTGGTCATCCACGACATCGACAGACACGCCGGGAACAGCACGCTGTGCCGAGCCGGGCTTCAGCTCATCGGCATGCAGTGCGGGCAGTGGCGTGAGAATATGGGCGCCGGTTTCGGTCTGCCACCACGTATCAGCAATCGGTACAAGCTCGGTCTTGCGCGGCCCCGGTGTCACCGTGTCGTCCGCGTTGACCGTGCCTGCTCCGGCGTTTTGACCGATGACTTCACGGTACCAATCCCACGCTTCAGGGTTGATTGCCTCACCAACCGAACCCAGCAGCCGAAGCGATGACAGATCATATCGGTCGGCGACGTCGCGTCCCCATTTCATCGCGCTACGGATCGCAGTCGGTGCCGTGTAGAGAATGGTGACACCGTATTTTTCCACCATTTCCCACCAGCGGCCCCGGTGTGGGGTATCTGGAGTGCCCTCGTAGAGGACCTGGGTGGCGCCATTGGCCATTGGGCCGTAGACAATATAGGAGTGGCCGGTCACCCAGCCGACGTCAGCTGTACACCAGAAGACATCGGTTTCGGGCTGCAGATCAAATGTATCGCGCATCGTAGCGGTGACCTGGGTGAGGTAGCCGCCGGTCGTGTGCATAAGACCCTTGGGCTGACCGGTGGTGCCCGAGGTATACAGAATAAAGAGCGGATGCTCTGCTTCGTGCCACGTGACCTGGTGCGTGGTGGGCTGTTCGTTCACGAGTTCGTGGAACCAGATGTCGCGATCCTCAACCCAGTGCACGTCTTCTTTATTACGGGCAACCACCAGCACATGTTCGACGGTGTGGCCCGGCTTCGCCAGCGAGTCATCCACGATGGGCTTGAGCATATTGGGTTTACCGCGGCGGAACGAACCATCCGCGGTGATGACGACCTTGGCTTGCGCGTCATCGATACGCGAGCGCAACGCTTCAGCCGAGAACCCACCAAATACTACCGAATGCACGGCGCCAATGCGGGCGCACGCTAAGATCGCGACCACGGATTCCACCAGCATCGGAAGATAAATTGCGACGCGGTCGCCCTTCGTGACGCCCAACGATTCCAGTGCGTTAGCGGCCTGGGAGACCCGGACCTGCATATCGGCATAGGTCACAGTATCGGTGTCGCCTGGTTCGCCCTCGAAATGGATAGCCACGCGGTCGCCATGGCCGGCTTCGACGTGCCGGTCCACCGCGTTATAGCAGGCATTCGTCGTCCCGTCGGCAAACCACTTGGCAAACGGTGGATTCGACCAGTCCAAGACTTCGGTAAACGGGGTATCCCAGTACAGTTCATTGCGAGCTCGATCAGCCCAGTAGTCCATCTGACTTTGGGCGGCCTGTTCGTAGAGCTGACCGGCTCGTTGGGTGGTTTGTTGTTCGTGCGTGGTGACCATGAGGCTCCTTCGTTCGTGATCGCTGTCACATCTAGTGTTATGCTAAGGCGTTTTGGTAGGTCGATCAAACCCGTGATGCGCTGAACGGTTCCATCCAGTACGGTGAACGGTTGTGCCGTCGCGACAGTCAACGGTGTGAAAACCGCGATGTCGGGGGCCTAGTATGAGTCAGGTAGCCGTGCAACATAGGGGGACACTGTGAGTAACGAGACGCCATTGGCCACAAAGCGCCGGGCGCGCAAAATCTACCGGGTGCTCGGGGAGACCTTCCCATATGCTCATGCAGAACTGGATTTCACCAACCCCTTTGAACTGCTGGTGGCCACCGTACTGAGCGCCCAAACCACCGATATCCGCGTCAATTCGGTTACCCCGGCGCTGTTTGCTCGGTATCCTGATGCCGCAACGATGGCCGATGCGCAAGAACTGGAACTGCAGGAGCTCATTCGTCCCACCGGGTTTTACAAAAATAAGACACGCGCGTTGCTGGGCCTATCGCAGGCACTCGTGGACGACCACGACGGCAACGTGCCCGATACGCTCGAGGATCTGGTGAAACTGCCCGGCGTGGGTCGCAAAACCGCATTCGTGGTGTTAGGTAACGTCTTCGGGGTGCCGGGTATTACGACCGATACCCACGTCATCCGGCTGGCGAATCGTCTCGGCTGGACCGATTCCACCAATGCCACCGTGGTCGAACGCGATCTCGCCGCACTGTTTGAGCCCAAAGACCATACCGACCTGTCACATCGCCTGATTTTTCTCGGACGGCGCATCTGCCATGCCAAACGACCCGCCTGTGGTGCGTGTCCGGTGGCCACATGGTGTCCGTCGGCTGGCATCGGCGAAATCAACCCGCAGGCCGCCCAAGAGTTGCTGGCCTATGAACTCGCCCCGGGACGGGAACACATTCATCAGGCACTGCTTGCTGGCGCCACCCGTGCGGAACTTCGTGCCGCCGGTTATCAGTGGGAGGCCTAATGCAGCTCGATGGTGCACTGGCCGATCTTCTGGCGTTAGTCCATACCTATGGCGTGGTGGACCCAGACATCGCACACCGGGTGACCGTCTCGCCGGCAGCGGCACTGCCCGAACATGACGAAACATGGCCTTATGATCTAGGCGCCCTCCAGAATCCGCGGGACGCCTCGGTGCTGTTGTTGTTTGGTTCCATGGATGATCGGCCGGCCACCTTTGACCGAACCATCGTGCCCAAAGAGCTCGACATATTGTTGACGCAGCGTTCTCTGGCGCTGCGCAACCATCCCGGCCAGGTCTCATTTCCCGGCGGTGGCCAAGAACCCGCCGACGACGATGCCACCGTATGTGCGGTCCGTGAAACCCAGGAAGAAACAGGCGTTGATCCCACCGGCATCGTCCCCATCGGCCAATTACCGACGCTCCCGCTGCCGATCTCCAATTTTCGGGTGACCCCGGTGGTGGGCTGGTGGCAGCACCCCAACGAAATGATCACCACCGAAGAGGCCACCCGCGTGTTTCGGGTCCCGGTGGGCGATCTTGTCGACCCCAAGCTCCGCGTTACCGCGGTGGCAACCGACCGCAGCCACAAACAACGCTACGGCACCCCGGCCTTTACGGTTGGCGGCACATTGGTGTGGGGTTTTACCGCCATGATCTTAGACCGCGTCCTCGAGTTGCTCGGCTGGGCAGAACCCTGGGATCCGCGCTACATCATCGATATCACCAACTGGGACGCGACCAAACCCGTACCCGCCGCCATCTTCGACCACGAGCACAACGCAAGAGACTTTACCGGCCGCAGATAGTCTCCGCAGGCATTCGTCCACAACCGCTCCACCCAGTATCGGTTATCCACAATTGGGTTCTGCCGGTACCCGGCGATGCGGCCGCTGGTTGATGCTTGAGGCATGACAACCACGCAACGCAAACTCACACGGAGTGCAAAACCACCACCGGAGACGCACTTCACCGTCCTGGTAGACACTCAAGACGCCACCGAAGACGCCGCCGGATTCGTCTACGCCGTGATCGCAGCCTTGGGCCTGGAGAGTGTCGAACTCGCAGACGCCGATGACGCACCAAAAGCGGCCAGTATTCAGGTATCGGGCAACACCCTGTTTGCCGGCAACCGACAGTGGCACTACCCGGACCACCGGGCCACCTTTGAACACTGGCTGGTATCGCAATGTTTCCCACGCACCGAAACCTCCACCGCGTGGGCCGTCGTACAAACGTCAGCGGACGCGTATCCCATGCTGTCGGCAGCCATGGCCTATGCTCACGCCGATGACGGGGCGCTGCTGATCGACGCAGATGCTTCCGGAGCGCTGACCGATGCGATACTGCAGGCCACCGACCACGGTGTCGATGCCCTGGACTTTGACTTCGACTTGCCTTCGCCCCACATCTATCTGCTCAACGCGCCCACGTGGGCCCAGGTGACGATGATGTTGCAGGTTAACAGAGCCAACCCGTTAAACTCGGTGCTGCTCGTCGACACCTTGCACGCAGCACAGCACCACTTCTCCCACACCGTCATCAATTGCGGGGCTGACCTCTTTATGGCGCAGCGCTTAGCAGCCGAAGGTGTGCACGTCATCCACGTGGATGATTTTTCTCGGCCACTCCACGTCAAATTCACACCGTATAAAACCCTGGATTACTTTTCTCATCGAATTCCCGAATACGGGACCCGTCGAGACTTCGAATTCATCACCACCAACCGCCGACGTCGCAAGGGGATGCGCCGATGGATGCAACGAGGTGATGCGACATGACACGCGGATGGGTACCCAAACGACCACAGAAAACCGGTGGTCTCGCCGCTGCCAAACAGTGGCTGGCTGCTCGGCTACACGCCACCGATGAGCCCCACGCAGCCGAACCCGCCGTGGTGGCTCAGGCGGTCGCTCAACACGTGCCGGTCGCCTCCGTAGCCCAGGCGAAGTCCAGCATGGAGCACCTCGTCGATGATCTTTTGGGACTCGGGCCACTGGCAGCCTTTGCATGCGACCCAGAAACCACCGACATCATCGTTGATGGCCACGGCAACATCTGGACCGACACCGGTGTGGGACTCACACAGACCACCTCCACCCTGGATGCCGAAACGACCAGGGCGCTCGCAGTCCGGCTGCTTGGACAAGGCGGCAAGCGTTTGGATGAGGGGATGCCGTTTGGGGACGTGCAAATCGGCAGCGCCCGAATTCACGCGGTGCTGCCACCAATTGCCACCGCTGGCCCACAGCTGTCAATCCGACTGCCGTCGCGAAGTCAGCCCACGCTCGAGGCGCTGACCGACGACTGGCCGGGTGCGACAAAGTGGTTGGATGTGATCGGCCACCTGATGCACAATCGCACCAACATGCTCATCTCGGGTGCAACTGGCTCGGGCAAAACCACGTTGTTAGCTGCGTTGCTGGCAACGGTGGACCCGGCGCAGCGGATCCTCACCATTGAGGACACCCCGGAATTAGACATTCAGCATCCCCATGTTGTGGGTCTGGCCACGCGTGACGCCAATACCGAAGGACAGGGCGGAATCGGCTTACCGGTGCTGATCCGCCAAGCACTGCGCATGCGTCCGGATCGAGTCATCGTTGGTGAATGTCGCGGGGCAGAGGTCGCCGACTTTCTGACCGCTATGAACACCGGCCACCGCGGCGCCATCGGCACGGTGCACGCGAACTCTGCTTCCGATGTCCCGGCACGTCTGCATGCCATGGCAGCACTGGCCGGACTGGCCCTGACGACGGCAGCGCTACAGATCCGATCGGCCATCGACGTCGTCATCCACCTCGAACGCAATGCAGCAGGGCTGCGCTATCCGGCTGAAGTGGCACTGTTATCCAAAACCGGTGACGATGCGCAACTGAACCTCACCCCGGTGTTGACCACCGTGGGCAACCAGGTGATGGAGGGGCCGGGGCTGGCACTGTTGGACACCATGGCACCGGGAGAGACCAGGGCAGCATGAACCCGATGAAAGCCGTCATCAACCTCGTCACAGCAAAACGGCGTGCGGCACAACAGCACGCCCAGTTCATCACGGTCATACGTCAGGCGGCAGCACTGCTATCGGCCGGTCGGCCACTGACCACACTGTGGCCAGAAGTCGCCCAAGCCCATACCCCCTGCACGAATGCGCCAGCACCAGAAACACCGGATCCACAATGCTGTATGCATCACGTGCTGGCCGCCCAGCAGGCCGCAGGGTTGCTGAACACACCGTATTTCGCCAAGGTCACCGCACCGGGCCAAGCGACCTGGTGGCAGCAACTGTCGGCCACCCTGACCTTGGCACAACACACCGGTATGTCCCTGTCTCAGATCCTCTACCGATTGGCCGATGCGCTCGAAGCCGGTGAAGATGCCCAGCAAGCTCGCGAAGCCGCCTCGGCAGGGCCAAAGACAACCGCAAGCCTACTGGCCTGGCTGCCGGTGGCCGGGCTGGGGCTCGCGCACATGCTGGGAGCTTCTATCCCACAGCTGCTCACCACACTCACCGGTTGGATCTTGTTACTCGCCGGGGTGGCGCTAGCGGTAATCGGGCGCAGGTGGACGGCTCGCATGATCAGAACGGCACAACAACCATGAAACCATCCGCACCCTCCACCGACCCCGCCCTGGTGCTCGACGTCATGGCACAACTCTTTGCCTCCGGTAGTTCACTTGCCACCGGGCTCGCCGCCGTCGGAAGGCATCTGCCCGGCTGCCAGCAGCTGCAACAGGTCGCGAACTTGCTGCTGATGGGGATCGACTGGGACACCGCCTGGGAGCACACGCTAGACGACCCACACCTGACCCAACTGGCCCATGAACTGCGATTCGTGCATGCCTCGGCGGTGCCATCGGCACACATGCTGACCACCGCGGCCACCGCACTGCGCGCCAACCGGAAACGGCTGGCCGAACAACTTGCCGAAGAACTCGCCATCCGCCTGGTGCTACCCACCGGCATCTGCATGCTGCCCAGTTTCATCCTGCTGGGCATCGTCCCCATGGTGCTCGCCCTTTTGCCCGGCTGAGCCACGCTGACTCATAACTAAATATCGCCACCCACCCCTGAAACAAATAGGAGCACATTATGAAAGACCATCAACCGTTTCACCTCGAACTCAGCGATGACAGCGGTGCCAACACTGCAGAGTATTCCATCGTGACACTGGCAGCAGTTGCATTTGCTGGCGTCCTCGCGGCCGTCATCTCCTCGGGTACCGTCCAGGGCCTGCTGGAAGGGCTCATCGAAAGCGCACTGAGTTTCTAAACACCAACGACGAGAGGCCGGGGCCAACGCCCCGGCCTCTCGGGAGGTCATCATGCGCACACGTAACTCATCCTCTGCGGGGTCAGTGACCGCAGAATTTGCCGTCATCCTGCCCGTTGTGGTCTTGATCATCGCGATGCTCGTCAATGTTGTCGTGATGGGCATGCATCAATCGAAATTGCACCAGGCCGCCTCCGTGGCAGCCCGACAACTGGCCCGGGGCGAAGAACAGGGATCCATCGACACCTCCGTGTCTCACATGACATCAACGCAGACCCAGGTATCCACGTCCGTATCAGGACAGTGGGCCACCGTTGAGCTCTCCAGCCCGGTGCCCGGACCACTCGGACTGATCCCATCTATCGAATTGACCGCTGAAGCGAAAGCCCCAAACCAATGGACCGTAGAACCCTAACCGATGACGCCGGAGCATCGACCGCCATGATGCTCACGGTGTTTGCTGCACTGATGCTGCTACTTGCCGCAACACTGGCGCTGGTGCAGGTGCACGTTGCAGCTTCGCGAGCGGCGGTCGCAGCCGATTTGGCAGCACTCTCGGCAGCCGATGCCGCCCGTGGACTCATGATTGGAGAACCGTGCGCGCTGGCAGACGACACGGTTTCTGCACACGGTGCCACCATGACGGCGTGCAACATTGCCGAACCCGGTGTGGCCCACATCCAGGTCGAGTTGGCCGTGCCCATCGGCCTGGATGCTACAGCGCAGTCTCGGGCGGGACCGAAGCAGCCCTAGTCAACGCCGACTCCACGTAGCGCAGTACGATGACCGCCCCGGCCTTATCCAGCGGCGAGTTCCGATTGCCACATTTCGGAGACTGCACGCACGAGGGGCAACCGTCGGGGCAGCTGCAGTTTTCAATCGCCTCCATCGTGGCCGTAATCCAGGTGCTGGCTTGCAGAAACCCACGGGTGGCAAAACCGACGCCACCCGGGTGGCCGTCATAGACAAAGACCGTTGGTGCTTCGGTATCCGGATGGAGCACGAGTGAGACACCTCCGATATCCCACCGGTCATTGGACGCCACCAGCGGCATCATCCCGATCATCGCGTGTTCGGCCGCGTGCAAAGCCCCGGGGAGTCGATCGGTGGTCAAACCGGCAGCCACAAAATCCTCAGACGGTGCGGTAAACCAGACGGCTTGGGTAAATAATTCACGAGCGCTGAGGTCAAGGGGTTGCTCATCAATGACGCGACCGCTGGAGATCTCCTTGCGCTGATACGACACCACCTGATTGGTGACCTTCACGGGGCCGTGTACCCAAGCGAGCCGGTCTTCAGCAGAGAAGATGCGGGCGTCTTCGGCCAGTATGTCGACATCGGTGACATCTCGGGCCTGCGTGAAATATTCGGGTTCGGCACGCACGACGACCACGGTGGCATTGTCCTCGTCCAAATCCTCGACAACCCAGGTGCGCCCCTGGTGCACATAGACGGCACCGGGATGCGTTTGACCATGCGCTTGTTCTCCACCAATGGAACCCAGCACCGCACCTGTTTCACCATCGATAATTTGCATCGGCCCGGAGCCGGAATCTCGCAGACTCACCATGCCGGCCGCATGCTGCTCGTGTGTCCAATACCAGCCAGCCGGTCGTCGCCGGAGGTATCCGGTGGCCGTGAGTTCCTCAACGATGTGGCGAATATGGTCGGAGTCGCCAAAGGCACTCAGGTCTTCGGGTTTGAGCGGAATTTCGGCGGCTGCGGCGCACAGGTGTGCCGACAGGATATGCGGGTTGTGGGCATCGATGACGTGATCTTCGACCGCGAGATCAAAGACCGCCTGTGGGTGGTGCACCAAGTACGTGTCCATCGGATCATCACCAGCAACATAGAGTGCAACAGATCGTTGTCCAGAACGGCCCGCCCGGCCTAACTGTTGAAAAAACGAGGCCCGAGTACCGGGCCAACCAGCCACGACGACACCATCGAGCCCGGCAATATCGATACCGAGTTCCAACGCCGGGGTCGTGGAAACCGCCAAAAGTTTGCCGCTATTGAGCTGTTCTTCGACATCGCGACGTTCTTCGGGTAACAGCCCGGCACGGTAGGCCGCCGCTCGCCCGGGCAACGCCGGATCGATTTCTGACAGATTGCGTTTCACCATTTGTGCCATGGCTTCGGCTCCACGACGCGAACGGATAAACGCGACCGATCGAACGGAACGCACGGCTAAATCCGAGAGCATATCTGCGCCGGTGACGACGAGCGAGCGACGAAGTGGCGCATCGTGTTCCCCGGTCGCTCCCGAAAATTCTGATTCCCAGAATCCCACGACCACTTCGCCATGTCCCGAGGTATCCTCGTCGATGCCGATGGCGGGTGCGCCGATGAGCTGGGAAAAACTTTGAGCCGGAGTCGAAGAGGTCGCAGAGGCCCCGAAAAACACGGGGTCATGGTTGCCAAAGCTGGCACAAATCCTGCGTAACCGGGTCAGGACGACGGCGACGTGGGATCCGAAGACACCCCGGTAGGTGTGCGCTTCGTCGACGATGATGTACTTGAGGTTGCGAAAAAATGTTGCCCAGGCACCATGGTTGGGCAAAATCCCGACGTGTAACATGTCCGGGTTGGTGACCAACACATTGGCGTGATCGCGTGCCCAGCGACGGGATTGGGGATCAGTGTCGCCGTCATAGGCACTGGGTCGCAGCCACGAGACGCCTTGTCGTGACAGATACTGCCAGGAAGCAAGCTGATCTGCCCCCAGCGCTTTCGTCGGGGCGAGATACAGTGCCGTTGATGCCCCGTCGGCCAGGGTAGTCGCCACGGGCATCTGATAGGCCAAAGATTTCCCAGAAGCCGTACCGGTTGCCAGGACCACGTGTTGCCCCTCGAAAGCGGCCTGAGCCGCGGCGATTTGATGTTCGAAGGGCGCTTGGACGCCCGTTGAGCCCACCGCGTCAATAAATGCCGTGGGCAGTGTTTCTGGCCAGACAGAAAACCTGGCGGTGCGTTCCGGTAGTACGCGGGTGTGGACCAATTGGTCTGGTACACGGGCGTATCCGAGAAGCTCCGCCAGGTAGGCTGCAGCGTCGTCGTGGATGCTTATGGCTCGAACGTCTGGGTTGCCCACTGATCTTTCGGATCAACATCGGGGTGGCCCAGCACAACCACATCACCGATGGCCGTCCAACCCAGGTAGGTGTAGAGCGCTTGGCCTTCCAGACCGGCAATCAACAGGCCGGTTTCGACATCTTGTTCGAGCGCAAGAGAACTCAGGTAGCGCATGGTTAGTGAGCCCAGACCCTGACGGCGGAAGTCAGGGGAAGTCCAAATTTGGTCGAACACCGCATAGGTGCCATCGACGACGGCCACACGTCCGCGAGCCGCGAGTTTACCGGCACCTGCTTCGGACTCATCGGTGGTTTTGAAAGCTACCAGATACCAGCCATCGTTGCGTACCACTTCGGCGGTAAACTGCTCCGGCACGATGGGCTCTTCAACGTCCTGCTGTTCCATGTCGGTGACCATCACCAATTCGTCCACGCCGATGGGGCGCAGGCCGGTTTTCTCCGCGTATCTTTTGGCGGTCGTACCCGATGGCGTGGCTGTCTGGGGCAGATCAGCGGCCACAATCAACTGACGCGATGGGTGTTTGATAATCTCATCGGTGACAGCCTTCAATACATCATCCGAGGTATTGGTGACGACGTATTCCCACAGATCTTCGCCGGCTTCAGCCGATTCTGGAGTGCGCAAGGCGGCATGGATATTTCCCTGCGTGGTCAGGTGATAATTTCGAATCCGCGCACGCCCCGTCAACCAGGCCGTGGCCAGTTCATCTGTCAGTGAAGTATTGATAGCCATAGCCCTAGAATAGCTTTAGTCACGCTCTAAGCCCAGCCAAGGGTCTCCACATTGCACAAGAGTCACCAACTTGTAACCCTTAAGACACCCGTCACAAGCGATACCGTTAGTTTTGAAACCAGAGATGCCATCGATGAACCCACAGACCAAAATTGCCCTGTACTATCACTTCGCGCCGATCACAGACCCGCAAGCCATCAAGCTGTGGCAACAAGAGCTGTGTAAACGGCTCGAACTTACCGGGCGGATTATCATCTCCGAACACGGCATCAACGGGACCGTAGGCGGCACTATTCAAGCCGTCAAAGAATACGTCAAAATTACTCGGAGCCACGACGCATTCACCGACCTCGAAGTGAAGTGGTCCGAGGGCTCTGCCGCCGATTTTCCACGCCTCAGTGTCAAGGTCAAACCCGAGTTGGTAGCCTTTGACCGTCCCGAAGAAATTCAAGTCGCCCCGGGAAACCAGGTGGTGGGCACCGCCACGCATTTGTCTCCGCAACAGGTCAATGAACTGGTGGCCCAACGTGAAGCCGAGGGCAATCCGGTGACATTCTTTGACGGTCGGAACGCATTCGAAGCCCAAATCGGCAAATTCAAAGACGCCGTCGTCCCCGACACCACGACAACCCGGGACTTCATCGATGAGCTGGAATCTGGGAAATATGACCACCTGAAAGACCAACCGGTCATCACCTATTGCACCGGCGGTATTCGCTGCGAAGTCCTCACCGTCTTGATGGCCAACCGCGGCTTCCAAGAGCTCTACCAAATTGATGGCGGCATTGTCCGCTATGGTGAAGCATTTGGTGATGAAGGTCTCTGGGAAGGCTCACTCTATGTGTTCGATGAGCGCATGCAGATGAACTTCTCCGACGACACTAAGGTCATCGGCTCATGTCAGCTGTGTAATACCCCCAGCGCGCAGCTGCGCAACTGCGCGGATCCGGGCTGTAAAACCCTGGCCGTCATTTGCGACGGCTGCCAGGCAGAGGATCCCAAACGTATTTGTACCACCTGTGCGACGCGCACCGCGTCGGTAAGGACATAATGTACCCGGCACCCGTTGGACAGCCTGCAACCATTGGCGCACTGCACCAAGATCTCACCTCGGCTGGTTACACCACCGACAACGTAGCTGCGTTACTGGGCCCTACCGCGACCGCAGCCTTGGACCGGGAACAGCACATTCCCGCTCGTCGAGCACTGCGTGACGCGCTTGCAAAGGGCGACCGGTTAGCCGGTATGATCAGTTGCTTTATGCTAGCTGACCCGATTCATCCCGAGCTCGCCGAGGCCATGTTTCCCACCCTGACGCTGCCAGGCGCCGTGGAACTAAACCTTGTCACCACCACCGATGACGGCAGGGTTATCGCCACGGTCGATCTTTCGGCATATGCGACCGATTCCGGACATGACATGTGGGTGGCCTCAGACCAGACGGCGCTGCAACTGGGCGCCCCCTTGCCCGCCGAACACATCTTGGGCGTGGGCAAAGCTTCCATGACGCTTGCAGAAATCACACCCCGTCACAAAGTGGACACCGCCCTGGACATCGGAACCGGCTGCGGCATCCAGGCCCTGTATTTACTCACCCACGTCCAACACGTCACCATTACCGATATTTCACAGCGTGCATTGGATTTTGCCGTCTTCAATATCTTGCTCAATGCCGTAGCCGTGGACGTCGACCCGGCTCACCTGACAGACCGTGTCAGCGTGGTGGCGGGCAACATGTTGGAACCCGTTGACGGGCAAACCTTCGACCTGGTGGTCACCAACCCGCCCTTTGTGATCGCTCCATCGCAAGCGACCACCACCCACACGTATCGTGAAACCGGCCAAACCGGTGACCACGTTGTCAAGGAACTGATCTCCACGCTCGATACGGTCTTGGCCCCGGGTGCCCAAGCGGTCATGTTGGCCAATTGGGAGATGTTCGGGAAAGGTACCTGGCATGACCGATTAGCCACTTGGCCTGCAGAGTCCATGGACATCTGGGCTATTCAACGCTCCAGTTCTGATCCTGCGCAATACGCCGAAATCTGGCTGCAGGACTCCTCCGAGAACCTGAATCCAGCGGCATATCACGACGCCTATGCGAGGTATCTGGCAGATTTTGAGGCACGTGGGGTCACCCAGATTGGGTTTGGTTGGGTGTGGCTGCGCAAGCGCGATGAGACTGCTCCGCTGCGAAAATTCGAGTATCTGACGTCGGCCGTACACCAGCCGGTGGCTGCAGCATGGGCGTCATCGGTGAGTAAATATGACAGTATGTACACTGCCCAAACTCGAGACTGGGCCCTAGCCAATGTGCACCTGGTGGCCCCACAATGGGTAACCTATGAGCAATATCAACGCTTCGGGGCCCAACACCCAGAGGTCCTGATGGCCCGTAGCGGTGCTGGTTTTGGCCGCCATGTTCGCCTGGATACCGCCACCGCTGCGGTGCTCGGTGCGGCCGACGGCGAACTGTCGACCGGACAAATTGTTGCGGCCGTGGCAGGATTATTAGAACTAAACGACCAACAGACCAGTGCACTCCAAGACGAAATCACGGCGTTATACGTCGATGGATTCTTGGACGTGTTCGAGCCTGCAGCAACGACCAGTTAGATTAGTGTGGAAGCTGCTTCAACGAAAAGGAGCCACGTGAGCGCGAAAAGTTCTGCACCCACCGATGGTGATACCACCAAATTGGTGATCGTGGAATCCCCGGCCAAGAGCCGTTCCATCGCCAAATTTTTGGGGGACGGCTGGATTGTGGATTCCTCAGTAGGCCACATTCGAGACCTACCTCGGCCCTCTGATTTGCCGACCGACATGAAAAAAGGTCCCTACGGCAAATTCGCGGTGGATACCGATGACGGGTTCGAACCGTACTACGTGGTCGCAGACGACAAGAAAAAGAAAGTCACCGAGCTCCGTAAAGCGCTCAAATCGGCCGACGAACTCTACCTGGCAACAGATGCTGACCGGGAAGGCGAGGCGATTGCCTGGCACCTGCTCGAGGTGCTGAAACCCAAGGTCCCGGTCTACCGCATGACGTTTACCGAAATTACCGAAGAAGGTATTGAGCGCGCGCTCGAAAATATTCGCGAAATCGACACCGACCTCGTCGACGCCCAGGAAACCCGCCGTATTCTGGATCGGCTCTACGGCTATGAGATCTCACCGGTGCTGTGGCGCAAGGTCGGCCCCGGCCTGTCGGCCGGCCGAGTACAATCCGTGGCAACCCGCCTGGTGGTAGAGCGTGAACGTGAACGCATGGCGTTTGTGCCGGCATCGTACTGGGATATCACCGCGAACTTTTTCACCGACGCCGAAGAGTCGTTCGCCGCAAAACTCTCTGCCATCGACGACACACGGGTCGCGACCGGTCGAGACTTTAACGACGACGGTCAGCTCAAACCCAAAGCAGACGTCACCCACATCGACGCGGCATCGGCGCAGTCCTTGGCTGCCGGTTTGGAGAGCGCCGAATTCAAGATCACCTCGCTGGAAGATAAGCCGTACCGCCGTCGACCAGCAGCCCCGTTCACGACATCAACGTTGCAACAGGAAGCATCACGCCGACTGCGCTTTACCTCTCGTGTGACCATGCAGGTCGCCCAGCGGCTGTACGAAAACGGTTACATCACCTATATGCGTACCGACTCGGTGATCCTGTCATCACAGGCCATTTCGGCGGCCCGAAACCAGGCCACCGAACTCTATGGTGGCGACATGGTGCCGGATAAACCGCGCTACTATGCGTCCCGCAACGCCGCCGCACAAGAAGCCCACGAGGCCATCCGTCCATCGGGCGACTACTTTCGGACCCCGTCGAAGGTCAAAAATGCGCTGACCGCCGATGAATTCCGCCTCTACGAACTCATTTGGAAGCGCACCGTCGCCTCCCAAATGATTGACGCCACCGGGTATACCGCGACCGTCAAAGTGGCCGGCACATCGGCCGAAGAAACCCCGCGGGTTGCTGAATTCTCCGCATCGGGGACCGTCATCACGGTGCCGGGGTTTATGAAGGCTTATGAATCGGATCAGAAGTCGGTGCCGGGCGAAAAGAACACTCGCGATGACGCGCGCCTGCCCGATATGGCCGAAGCCCAAATCTTAGAAGCTCGGGATGTTGAAGCTGAGGGGCACGAAACGACCCCGCCGGCACGCTATACCGAAGCCTCGATTGTGGCCGAACTCGAAAAACGCGAAATCGGTCGCCCATCCACCTATGCGCCGACCATCTCTACGATTGTCGACCGTGGTTACGTACGCAAACGCGGCTCAGCACTCGTGCCGTCGTGGACGGCGTTCTCGGTGATCCGACTGCTCGAAGAACACTTCAGCCGGTACGTGGACTACACCTTCACCGCCCGTATGGAAGATGACCTTGACCAGATTGCGGCGGGCCAAATGGACCGTCAAGATTGGTTGTCGGGTTTTTACTTCGGCAGTGAAGAATCGGCTGCGGGGCTCAAGCATACCGTCGAAAACCTCGGCGATATTGATGCGCGAGCCATCAACTCTATTCCGGTGGCTGAAGGTATCACCCTGCGTGTGGGACGATACGGCCCCTATTTGGAACAAGCACTACCTGCCGACGCGCAAGAGGGCACCGACCCGCAGCGCGCCAATGTGCCAGAGGAAATGGCCCCGGATGAACTGACCAGTTCCGTGGCCACCGAAATGATTGAGACCGCCGGGCCTTCAGAACGTTCCTTGGGCACGGATCCAGATACCGGCTACGAGCTGGTGGCCAAAGACGGACGCTATGGCCCATACGTCACCCAAATCATTCCGGAGCTCACCGAAGAACAAATCCAGGCGCATAAGGACGCGCAGCCTGACGAGTACTACAAAAACGGGCGGAAGAAACCGAAGAAGGCCCCGAAGAAGCCGAAGCCCAAAACGGGTTCATTGTTGCAGGGGATGGATATCGCCACGATGACGCTGGACGATGCCCGCAAGATCCTGTCGCTGCCACGCAGTTTAGGCACCGCAGCAGATGGCGAAGAGATCACCGCCCAAAACGGCCGGTTTGGCCCGTATTTGCGCAAGGGATCGGATTCTCGTTCACTGGAATCTGAAGAGCAACTATTCAACATCACCCTGGCACAAGCCGAAGAGATCTACTCGCAACCCAAACAGCGACGCGGTCGCGGCCAAGCGAAGCCGCCGATGGCAGAGTTCGGTAACGACCCGTCCTCGGGCAAAAAGGTGGTCATCAAAGACGGCCGGTTTGGCCCCTATATTACCGACGGCACCACGAACGTGACCGTACCGCGCGGGACTGCGCCCGAACAGGTCACCGAGGGGCACGCCTTCGAATTATTGGCAGAAAAACGGGCCAAAGGTCCAGCTCGGAAAGCGAAGAAGTAACGCATGCGTCTGGGAGTGCTGGACATCGGCTCAAATAGCATCCACCTGCTGTTGGTGGATGCGTTTCCCGGAGCGCGTCCAAACGCGTACGCCGATCACAAACGTCCCATGTCGTTGATCAAGCACCTCGATAATCACGGGGCGATCACCGAAACAGGACAGCGCAACCTGGTCGAGTTCATCGATGGAGCCGTCGCATTTGCCAAAGCGAACGGTGCCGTGGACATGATCAGTTTTTGCACCTCGGCCATCCGTGATGCGACCAACGGCAAACAGGTCCTGGAACGGATTTGGCAAGAAACCGGCGTCCACCTCACCGTCCTCTCGGGCGACCAGGAAGCCGCAATGACCTATTTCGCGGTGCGACGCTGGCACGGCTGGCACGTCGAAAACTTGCTGAACTTTGACATCGGGGGCGGCTCGTTCGAAATGTCATTTGGTACCGACGAATTGCCGAGCAAAGCCGTCTCGGTACCGCTGGGTGCCCAACGGCTAACCAAAGATTTCTTCGATCACCCCGACCCACCAACGAAGAAACAGATCGCTGCACTGTACGACTACATTCATTCGGTGCTCAAAGACTATCGGCAACTGTTCCCCAAAGACCTGCCAGAGAACACCGTGGTCACCGGGACGTCGAAAACATTCCGTTCCCTGGCACGGGTGGCGGGCGCTGCCCCATCCACCGATGGTCTCTTTGTGCCACGCAAACTGCGTCGCAAAGACTTGACCAGATGGAATAAGACGCTAGCCGGCATGTCAGCAAAACAGCGTGCCGAGCTACCGGGCATCTCCGACATTCGGGCTCGTCAGGTGTTAGCCGGCGGCATGGTCGCCCACGCCGCGATGGAACGGTTCAAAGTCAAAAAACTCAAGATTTGCCCCTGGGCGCTACGCGAAGGCCTCATTCTTGGGCGGCTGGATGCCCTGCGCCTCCAAGGCCATGTTGATGAATACGCCGAGAGCCGCTGGGTCGAAGGCGTCGATCTGGCCACCGACGACCAGCGTCCCGGATTTTCACTAGGAGTAGCCGGTGGTTAAGCCAGAGATACCGGTGACGTTATCGTCGTCGTCGATCTTCTCCCTGTCGCCCCAACACGTGTTTCCGATGGCCGAAGACCTCGGCTATGACGGGGTCGAAATCATGGTGACCCAGAACCGGTGGACACATCATCCGTCCAAACTCGATGAACTTTCGCAACGTCACTCGATGCCCATTCATGCCATCCATGCACCCACCCTGCTGTTTACCCAGCAAGTCTGGGGCTCCGCATGGTCCAAGGTGGCACGCAGCGCAGACCTCGCCCGCGAGCTGGGCGCCGAGGTGGTTGTCGTCCATCCACCGTTTCGTTGGCAGGGCTCCTACGCGCGAGACTTTGCCACCGGCATCCGCGACATCATGGAAGCCACCGGCGTCACCATTGCGGTGGAAAACATGTACCCGTGGCGGGTGCGCGGCCAGGAAATCGTGATGTATTTGCCACACCATGACCCCATCCCACAAGATTACGACCACATCACCTGGGACTTCTCCCACGCGGCCACCTCAAAAATCGATTCGTTGGCCGCCATCAAATTGCTGGGTTCACGGCTGAAACACGTCCACCTGACCGACGGGTCGGGTTCGGGTGCTGATGAACACCGGTTACCCGGCCACGGGCACCAACGCGTCGTCGAATCGTTACACCACATCGCAGCCAGCGATTATGACGGTGCAGTCTGCGTCGAAGTGTCGACGCGCGGTAAACAGTACCCGGGACATCGTGAAGAAATGCTCGCCGAATCCCTGGAATTTGCCCGCCGCCACCTCAGCCGCGACCCCGAACATCAAGGAGCGTAATGCACATCAGTTTTATCGGTTTAGGACACCTGAACTCCGCGATTCTGGCGGGCCTATTGGCCGGCGGATACGATCGCGAGCACATCACGGCCACCACGCATTCGGTTGCTTCTGCTGCCGCCCGTCGTGCTGAATTTGGGATCGATGTGATCGCGACCGAGCAGGATCCGCAAGCCAATAATGCTGCCGTAGCCAATGCAGAGATCGTCGTGTTGGGGGTCAAGCCGCCCCAGATGGTCGAAACTGCCCGCGGGCTTGCCGCGGCGTTGCGACCCGATGCCACCGTCGTCTCGGTTGCTGCTGGTACCACGCTGGCCTCCTTGACCGCAGCACTGCCCAAGGGCCAACCGGTGGTCCGCACCATGCCCAACGTAGCGCTGACCGTGGGCAAGGGCGTAGTGGGGATGGCACGCGGCGCCACGGTCACCGATGCACAAGTGTCCCAGGTCGACTCGGTCTTCGCGGGCTCCGGCACCGTATTTCACGTCGAAGAAGACCAGCTCAACGCGCTGGCAGCCATGGCCGGGTCTGGCCCCGGCTATGTGTTCCGGTTTGTGAACTCCTTGGCCAATGCCGGCACCGACCTGGGCCTCGATGCAGCCACGGCGCAAGAACTTGCCCGGCTCACCGTCGTGGGCGCGGGCACTATGTTGGAACTGCCGGATGCTGATCCGAGCGCACTCGAAAACTCTATTGCCACCCCCGGCGGCACAACCGAAGCAGCCCTGAAATCCTTGGATGCCGGTGGTTTCAACCAGATCATGGTCGAGGCACTGCAAGCCAATGTGGCCCGCTCCGAAGCACTGGGCGCCTAACGCTGCAGCTCGGCTAAGGCAGCTTGCGCCGCATTGTAGCCGGCCATGCCGTGCGCCCCGGCGCCCGGGGGAGTAGCCGCCGAACACAGATAGGCCCCGGGCACACCCAACGAATACGGATTGATCGCCGGACGGGGCCGAAATAGCAACTGGTCGAAGGCATTCGCACCGGTGACGATATCTCCGCCAACAAAATTCGGGTTCTGCGCTTCGAGTTCCAGCGTCGTTCGGGAGCTGTGTGCGACGATGCGGTCGCGCACACCGGGTGCGAATCGTTCAAGCTGTTGCACGATCACCTCGGTGGCATCGTGTGGATACCCTGCCGGCACGTGAGCATAGGCATCCACCGGATGGATGCCGTTGTTGACACGTGACTCATCCGCAACCGATTGTTGCCCCACCAGTACAAACGGGTTGCGGGGCATGATGCCTGTGGTGATCTGGCGCTCCACAAAGGCGACCTCGGAAGACGATCCGCCGACATGGACGGTGCCTGCGCGTCGAGCGGGCTTATACGTCCACGGAATGCCGCCCTCAACTGCCAGACTGACCGTTGCAGCACCTGGGCCGTGACGAAACGAACGCAAACGATGCTCGATAGCCCCGGGGATCACTGGCGCCATGAGCTGTGCTGCAGCCTTCGGCGCGGTATTGAGCATGACGATATCGGCCTCGGGCAGCTCTTGCACAGACTTGATATGGGTGTTGGTGACGATTTTGCCCCCGTGCGCGTGCAGTGCGTCCACCATGGCGTTGATGATTGCGGCCGAACCGCCTTTGGCCACCGGCCAACCATACGCGTGCCCTGCGGTTGTCAGCGCTACACCGATCGCGGCGGAACCAAACGAGTCCAGCGGTCGAAACGCGTGTGCGGCCACACCCGCAAAAAGTGCCTTTGCCCGATCCGTTCGCATCAGCCCGGCCAACAAGTTTGCGGGCAGGCCCGCTCGGAACCCGAAATTTGCAAAGGCCAGCGGTGCACTAGGGATACGCAGCATGGGTTGTAGAAAATCCCGAGTGATTTTCGGAAACTGGTTGGTGAGCGACCCAAAAATACGCTGCCACGAGGCATCGTCTACGCCCCGGGTGGTCTCGTCCACGCTCCGATAGGCAGCTGCTCCGTCACCATTGTCTAACGGGTGTGCGTATTGCACCTCGGGCCAAGCCCATTCCAACCCGTAGTCGGACAACTGGGCAAAAGTGGCAAACGCATTGTCGACCGCGAGGGGATGGAATCCGGAGCAGTGATCGTGGAGTAACCCCGGCACCGTCGATTCGCCAGAGCGAGCCCCGCCACCCGGAGTGTCGCAGGATTCATAAACCGTCACGGTTACCCCGGCCTTGGCCAGAGTCAGTGCGGCCGCTAAACCATTGGGCCCGGAGCCCACCACCACGGCGTTTACCATGTCAGACCAGCTTTTCTGTCGGAGTACTCGTCGCCATTATATGCGCTTGGCAAATTCATCGACCTGGTCGGTTGGTCCCGCGACAATCATGTTTTGTCCCTCGACCAGCTGTGTGGCGGGAAAGACATTTTGAAACTCATTGTCACGTTCCACAGCGACCACGGTGACGCCGAAGCGATCTTTCAGACGCAGATCGCGCAGCGGTTTTCCCGCCAGTGCTGCCGGTGACGAGATATTGGCCAGCGCATATCCGGGTGAGAATTCGGTGAAGTTTCGCATCGTGCCCGCCAGCAGATGCGCGGTCCGCTCTCCAGCGTCCTGTTCCGGAAAGATCACCTGACTGGCACCAATACGCGTCAAAATAGTGCCGTGCGCTCGAGTGATCGCTTTGGCCCAAATGGTTTGCACTCCCAAATCGACCAGATTGGCCACCGTGAGCACCGAATTTTCAATTGAGGTGCCAATACCGACCACGGCAACCTCGAATTGACCGGCACCCAACTGTTCCAGGGCTGCAATATCGGTGGCATCGGCTTGCACCACGGAGGTGAATTCGCCGGAGTAGCGTTGTACTATCGCACGGTCTTGTTCAACGGCCATCAAGTCCTGACCTGATTCGGTGAGCTCTTGCGCCAGGGCGGTGCCAAACCGTCCCAGTCCAATAACTAATACTGGGGAATCCGAATGTTTAACCAATGATGGGCCTTTCCGTTGCGTGACGATACAGAGTGGGTTTGTGACGTGCCGCGAGGCCTGCAGCAAACGTGATGGGACCAACGCGACCAATGAACATCAGCACAATGAGAATCCACTGCCCAGCCGGCGGGGCATCGTGCGTGAGCCCATTGGTCAAGCCTACGGTGCCGAACGCCGAAAGGGCCTCAAATACGGTGGACTCCAAGTCCTCACCGGTCACTGCGATCAAGGCAATGACTGCGGTGAGCACGACAAATGCACCCCCGGCGACCACCGCAACGGCCACGCGAACTGTGCTATTTGGGATCTCTCGACGGTGGACGCGAATGTGCTCGTCACCTCGAACCTCGGCCACAATAGCCAAGACGAGGACCGCCAGCGTGGTGACTTTGATGCCGCCAGCGGTTGACCCGGACCCGCCCCCAATAAACATCAGGACATTGGTCACCAACAGTGACTGCTCAGTCTGGTCCGTGATGTCGAACGTGCTGAACCCACCCGAGCGAGTCATCGATGAGGCAAAGAGTGCGTTGTGGAGTTTGTCTCCGGTATGCATTGGCCCCAGGGTGTCGGGGTTGTTCCATTCGAAGATCACCATCAGGATCATGCCGAGCAGTAGCAAAAAGATCGTGACTTCCAGGGTAAGCCGGGTGTGAAGATTCATGCGGCTTTTGTGAAATACCATCCGGTAGAGCATGTACACCACAGGAAAACCTAGGGCGCCAGCAAATGCCCCGACGTGGATGGTGGACATGATCAGCGGGTGGCCCAGCATCTCAGGAGAGAGGCTGAACCCGGCGTTGGAAAATGCCGAGATCGCGTAAAAAATCGCGTGAAAACTGCCCTCGCCCCACCCCAAGGCAGCGCTGAGTACCGGCAACATAACCGCAGCCAGAACGACTTCGATGGTGAGGGTGAAGACCACCACGGTGATCAGCAGTGACGGGACTTCGCCCATTCCTGACACGCCCATCGACTCGGTCGATAGCATCTTGGAACGCAGCGCCAAGCGTCGGGACAGCAACATGGTCAACCATGCACCGAGTGTCACAATCCCCAGTCCGCCCAGCTGGATCGCGATCAGAATGATGAGCTGGCCGGTGAATGAAAAATAGTCGAGCGGCAGCGATGTTAAACCGGTGACGGTGACCGCCGACGTGGCCGTGACCGCCGCATCAACCAGGGGCGTCATCGTGCGTTCTGCCGACGAAAAGGGGAGGGAGAGCAGTACGGTAAATACCGCGATGGCCAGGACGAACATGGATGCGGCGGAACGGGCCGGTCTGGCAATGAGTGCCCTTGATATTTTGCGCATCATCGGGACTCCACCACCATGGTGGAGTCGAGCTCCTGCGCTAGACCGTTGCCGTTTCATTGCTCCCATCTTCCTCCTTTCACGTGAACATCACCAGTATTGTTGGGTCGTGGCGTCGCGTGAATGCGTCATAAACGTCGCGTTGGGCCACTTTTGGGGCGCAACGTCCTACGCTAGTCGGTGATGGAAAACACAGCTGAACTTCGTACTGCACTGGTGTGGGATGAGGCGTTTCTGAACTATCGCTTCTCAGATACCCACCCCATGAATCCGGTGCGTCTGAAACTGACGCATCGGTTAGCGAAATCGCTGGGTGTGTTGGACCCACAGGTGCTGGCGCGCATTGCTCCACCGGTGGCCACCGACGCAGAATTAGCGACCATTCACTCCATTGAGTACATTGCTCAAGTCAAAGCAGCATCATCGGATGCCTCTTCGCAGGACGCTGCCACGCTGGCCAACATTGCTGACGTCTATGAGGCTGTCGGACTGGGCACCGAAGATTGTCCCGTATTCGCCGACCTGCACGACTCCTCGGCCCGTATTGCTGGGGGATCGCTTGCAGCAGCCAAAGCCATCTGGGCTGGCGAAGTGGACCGGGCCGTCAATTTTGCCGGTGGTATGCATCATGCACAGCGGTCTGCGGCATCCGGGTTCTGTATTTACAACGATGCTGCAATAGCTATCCAATACATGCTGGATCAGGGTGCAGAACGGGTCGCCTATGTGGATGTTGATGCCCACCATGGTGACGGGGTCGAACAAGCGTTCTACAACGACCCGCGGGTGTTGACCATTTCGATCCATGAAACCGGGCTCCTGCTGTTTCCGGGCACCGGATTTGCCAAAGACATTGGCGGCCCTCAGGCCGAAGGGTATGCGGTCAACGTCGCCGTGCCAGCTTCCGTCGGTGATGCGGGCTTTCTGCGCGCCGTACACGCCGTGGTCCCACAACTCCTGCGAGCCTATGCACCAGAAGTGTTGGTAACTCAACACGGGGCCGACGGCCACCGTCACGACCCGCTGGCCGACCTGAACCTCTCGGTCGATGGCCAACGCCAGCTGATGCTCGACGCCTCGGATTGGTCACACGATTTCGCTGGTGGAAAATGGCTAGCCCTCGGGGGAGGCGGATACAGCCCGATGAAAGTCGTGCCCCGTGCTTGGGCACACCTCATCGCTATCGCGGCCGACACGCCCATCCCGTTAAAAACTGAGATCCCTGAAGAATGGCGCCAACTGGCCGCAACAGAACTCGGCCTGCCCGACGCGAGCGACGTCGTGAAGACGATGTCCGACGGCGCAGACGTCTGGTGGCGCTCGTGGGAAGTCGGGTATGATCCGGCAGATTCCACCGACCAGTCGATCATGGCAACCCGCAAGGCGGTGTTCCCATTTCACGGATTAGATCCGTGGTTCGACTAGCTAAGCCTTGAAATCTCTTGCGTAAGCTATTATTAATGTAATGGTGGTTGCCGCCTACTTTCTGAACTTCCCCTCAGGCGTAGAAACACCGACCTAAGAGGGAACGTTAAAGGAGTATTAAACGTGGCGGAGAATTTCGCAAATGCCAAATTCATGACGGTCACCGAAGTTGCCGGCATGATGCGTGTATCGCGTATGACCGTATACCGGATGATCCACGCTGGCGACTTACCCGCTGTGCGATTTGGGCGCTCCTATCGTGTCCCGTTGGAGGCAGTAGAAGCCATCGTCACTGACACCGACGTCGCGACTGGCACCGACGAATAGCCGAAACTTTTTTCACCGCACAAACCGCCTTTTCTTGAGGCGGTTTTGTCTTTGGGTAGGACGAGAAGAGACAACATGGATATCAAACTGCTCACCAAGCCCGAGTGCCACCTTTGCGCTGCCGCCAAAGCAACCATGGACGAAGTCACCAGCGAATACGGTGTCGACTGGCAAGAAATTTCGACGACACAGCATCCACAACTGGCCGAACAGTTCGCCGAAGAGATCCCGGTGTTGTTTATCGACGACCGGCAACGCGATTTCTGGGTCATCGATGCCAGCCGGTTACGTCGCATGATTGAAACCGGCTTGGAGACATGACCCAACAACCCGCGAGCAAGAAACTCTCCGGACGCACACTGTCCCGGCTGCCCCAATACCTGCACTACTTAGAGACACTGCACGCCCAAGGCCTCGGCTACGTCACCTCTGCACAGCTGGCCACCGCCCTGGGATGTTCGGATGCGCTGACGCGCAAAGATGTTGCTGCCCTTGGACACAGCGGCCGCTCGGGCCAGGGCTACTCGGTCGAAGCCCTGCGCTATACCATCGCTCGCATATTGGGTGTGACCAGCGGTCGACGCGTCCTACTGGTCGGCGCCGGAAACCTTGGGGCCGCACTGATGTCCTACGAGGGATTTGCAGAGCGCGGCATGAACATCACCGCCGTAGCGGATAACGATCCCACCAAGATCGGTCAGCGTTACGGCGGGTATACGATTTTGGATATACACGACATCGGCACCGACCACGATATGGAACTGGCCATCGTGACGGTGCCGGGTGAGGTCGCCCAAGACGTAACCGATCTACTGGTCAACGCCGGGATTACCGGGATATTAAATTTTGCGCCCCGGCGACTGCACGTGCCGGAACATGTCCATGTGCAAACCGTCGATCTATCCGCCGAGCTGCAGATTTTAGCGTTTCAGCGTGACGGTGCTTGAGGGTACATTTTCTTGGCGGCCTTCTGCCAAGCTTTCTGACGGTAGTACTCGGTGGAAGCCGGCAGCCATGCGTAGACGATTCCCACAATGCCAAGGATGATGGCCAGCCCCGAGAAGACGCCGGCCAATGCGCTGACGAATGTGATGTTCAGTAGGGACAGGACCGCAAAGATCGTGCCCAAAATACGCATCGAACGCCAGCCGTTGCGAATCCCCAGAGCTACGAGGACGTAAGCAACCAAGAAAATCACGGCTTGGCCGATCATCGCGGCAGTCATCATGGGCGAGTTGAGATAGCCCTCGATGCTGTCGAATGGCATTGTGTCCATCATGGGGCCCAGCATGGACTCCATCATGTCGATATCCTGAGGGCCCATCCCGCGGTTCGGTAGGGCAGCGACGATCAACTGCGCAATGAGATACGAAATCCCTGCGGCAATGATCGACCAGAACGAAATGTCGACGACCTTTGGCCGGGACGGTTCCTTCGCCATTTCCGGTTGCAACTGTGGCCCACCGAATGGCTGACCAGGCTGACCCGGCTGCCCATATGGTGCACCGTATGGTTGCTGGGGGCCGGGCTGCTGTTGGAAACCAGGTTGATAGCCGGGCTGCTGTTGACTTGGTGGCGGTGGATAGGCCCCGCCCTGTGGCCCGTATTCAGACGCGGCCTGTGCTCCTTGGGGACCATATTCGGATGCAGACTGTCTTGGCTGGAACCTTTCCTGGTGTGCGGCCAGCTCATCGCCGGTCAGGCGCACGCCATAGTGCGGATTCTCAGGTGGCTTCTTTTCGTCCATGACAAGCCTTTCGGTAGATGCTTTCTTCTATCCTAACGAGTCCACCGGCACGGGTTTGTCATCGGTGACGACAAAAATTCTTGTCCGGTAGCTTAAGCACTCGGCAGGGCCTCATCTTCAGTCATGGTGTGAGTGAACTTTGTGCAAAAATACAGTGTATGACAGTTAGCGTTCACTTGGTTCGCCACGGCGAAGTATTCAACCCCGACAAGGTGCTCTACGGCAGGCTGCCCGGTTTCGGTCTGTCCTCGCTGGGCCTCCAAATGGCTCAAGAGCTCGCCGACGGATGGCAAGAGACCCCGACGATGTTGGTGACCTCGCCCCTGCAACGTGCCCAGGAAACCATCACGCCGCTGGCCAAAAAATTTCAGCTCCCGGTGCGCACAGACAAACGCGTGCTTGAGGCCGGCAATAGCTTCGAAGGCCTGTCGAATATGCGACGCCAACTGCGCAACCCGAAATATTGGCCACGCGTGCTCAACCCGTGGCGTCCGTCCTGGGGCGAGCCCTATGTCCACCAGGCAGCCCGGATGGCCGCCGCAATCCAAGACCTGCGCGATGACCTGATGCGAAACTATGGATCCGGTGCATCGGCCGTCGTCGTGTCGCACCAACTACCCATCTGGGTGACCAGACTGTCAGCAGAAGACAAACCCTTGGCACACGATCCACGCCGTCGACAATGCTCGCTGGCCTCGGTCACGAGCTTCGAATTCGCCCCTGGCCATCGCAAACCAACCGTGCACTACAGCGAACCGGTCAAACACCTGAGCAACCAAGCGGCAGCCCTTCCGGGCGCGTAAACACTCAGGATCTACTCAGTTACCGGAATTAGACTCTAGCGCGGTATTTGAAAGGGAACATTCGTGAGGAACAAGACTACACGCGCACTGATTGGCCTAGCCATTGCGGGGGCCGGGCTGCTGACAGCGTGTTCAGGTGACGACCCACTGGCTGCCCAAGCCGGCAACTCTGGCGGCAAAAATTACATCGCCGGTGACGGATCGGTCATGGAAGTTGCCGAGAGCGAACGGGGTGCAGCCGTCGAATTTTCTGGTGACACCTTCGAAGGCGAAACCATTTCCGGTGAAACCCTCGATGGACCCGCGCTGGTGAATTTTTGGTACGCAGCCTGCGCACCCTGTCGCGTGGAAGCCCCCCACCTGGTCGACCTGAGTCAGGAATTTGATGACGAGGTCGATTTTTTTGGCGTCAACGTCCGCGATGGCGCTGACACAGCAGCAGCCTTCGAGCGCAACTTCGGGATCGAGTACCCCTCCATTGAAGGTCGGGACGGCCAGGTCTTGTTGCAATTCGCAGACTACGTGCCACCCCAGGCGGTCCCAACCACCCTGATTCTCGATGATGAAGGCCGAGTAGCTGCCCGCGTGCTGGGCGCCGTCGAACACTCGACGTTACAGTCCTTGCTCAACGGTGTGGTGGATGAATGAATAATCCCTTCGCCGAGATCGCCCTCGACGGGTCCATGTGGCTAGCAATGCCGATCGCAGCGCTAGCCGGACTCGTCTCCTTTTTGTCACCGTGCGTTCTCCCGCTCGCGCCGGGATACCTCGGCTATGTCTCAGGGCTGTCCGGCGCCAGCGTCGAAGACACTAAGCGCGGCCGCATGCTCGCCGGCACCTCATTGTTCGTGCTGGGTTTCACTATCGTCTTTGTCACCGCGGGCCTGTTACTGTCCCGCGTTTTCATCTGGTTAAAAGGTGACGGCCAATGGCTCACCCAGGTCTTGGGTCTCATCGTCATCGTGATGGGGATCGTGTTTATGGGCGGTCTGTCGTTTTTCCAACGCGACAGAAAAATTGAATACAAACCCAATGCGGGACTGTGGGGAGCGCCGCTGCTCGGCATGATCTTCGGGCTCGGTTGGGCGCCATGCATCGGCCCGACGATGGCAGCCGTGATCGCCATGTCGACCGCCGGTTCGGACAACATGTGGCGCGGCGGCATTTTGGCCGTGGTCTACTCGCTGGGCCTCGGTGTGCCATTCATCCTGCTGGCACTCGGCTTCTCTAGCGGCATGAAACGACTCGCATTTTTCCGTACCCACCGCCTGTTCATCATGCGTGCCGGGGGTATCCTGCTGATCCTGCTCGGACTGGCTATGGCCACCGGGCTGTGGACTGACTGGACCAACCAGCTACAAGGCTGGTTTGCCAATGAGGTGACACTTCCAATTTGAGTACCAAACAACCTACCCTGCCAAAGCTCGGCTTTGTCGGCACCATGCGGTTCATCTGGACACAACTGACCAGTATGCGCACCGCGTTGATGCTGCTGTTGCTGTTGGCAGTTGCCGCAGTACCTGGCTCCCTGTTCCCACAGCGCCGCGCCGGGGCCGATATCGTCGAAACCTGGATCGACGATAACCCCACCATTGGGCCCATCCTGGACTTTTTGGGGATGTTCGACGTCTACTCATCGGTATGGTTCTCCGCCATTTACTTGATGCTATTCGTCTCCCTGGTGGGTTGTTTGTGGCCGCGCGGCCGTCAGCACCTCAAAACACTGCGCCAGCCACCGGCACGGACGCCCCGAAACCTCAAACGGCTGCCAGAGTATGGCCAACTCGTGCTGGAAAGCGACGGGCCAACACCCAAAGAGGCCCTGGTCGATGCCGAAAAAATCCTCAAGAAATCGGGATACCGCACCGAACTGCGTGACGGCTCTGTTGGTGCTGAGCGCGGGTACTTCCGCGAAGTCGGCAATATTCTCTTCCACTTCGGTCTTTTGGGCGTGATCGTCTTTATGGGGATCGGCGGCCTCTTTAAATACGAGGGCCAAAAGATCATCGTCGAAGGTGACGGCTTCGCCAACAACCTCGTCTCCTATGACTCGTTTACTCCCGGGACCGCATTCTCCGAAGACCGGCTGTCCCCGTTTTCGATTCAACTCGACGACTTCGACGTCGTCTACGACCGCGAATCCGAAACCCATTACGGCCAAGCCCTGGACTACACCGCAGCCATGCAGGTCACCCCTGGACCCGGTGAAGAAACCTACCAGGACGCCATCAAGGTCAACGACCCGCTGACTATCGACGGAGTCCGCATCTTTCTAGTTGGTAACGGGTACGCTCCAAATATCACCGTGCGCGACGGGAACGATGACATCGCCTACTCGGGTCCCGTCATCGCCCAAATCCAAGATCCCAACACCAACAGCTCACTCGTCGTCCTCAAGGCTCCTGACGCCAAGCCCGAACAACTTGGTTTTGTGGGCATGTTCCTGCCGACCTCCTATACCGGTGACGACGGTGTCGCCGTCTCGATCGATCCCGATGCGTTTAACCCCGAGCTGATTCTGAACTCCTATTACGGCGACCTTGGTCTTGACGACGGGACACCACAAAACGTCTACGTGCTTGATACCGACCGGATGACTGAGCTGAACTCACGGAACAACGACGCCGGCGGCATCACCCTGGGCGTCGGCGACACCCATGAGCTACCCGACGACATGGGTTCCATCACGTTTGACTCCTGGGACCGTTATGTCGGACTCGACATACACTATGACCCATCCAAATGGGGCGTCGGGTTCTTCTCGGCACTCGCCCTGGTCGCACTGGTGATGTCGCTCTACATTCGTCGTCGCCGTGCCTGGGTCAAAGCCACGGAGCAAGATGGCCGTACCGTGATCGAATACGGTCTCCTTGCCCGCGGCGAGGCCTTTGGTCTGCGCGATGAAAACATCAAACTTCGTCAATCGTTTGACACCACTTGGCCGGTCATCCCGCCAAACACTTCGGAGGATACATGACACCCGTTAATGAAACGCTGGCCCAGTACAGCGAACTGTTCATGCTCATTGCAGCACTGATCTATCTGGTTGCCTTCTTCTTTTTCTCCTGGGATATGGCAACCGCATCCCGGTCGATTCGAAACCTGGAAGCCGAACTCGAAACCGAAAAGTCCAAAGAACTGGTCGGGGCTTCCGGACCGCCCGTTGAAGAACGCGTTGAGGCCCCACACCTGGTCTCTGATGACATGGAATATACGGGTGGCATCAAACGCCCGGCCGCGAACATCGGCGTGGCCATCTTCGTGCTCGCCATGCTGGCTCACGCCTTTGCTGTCGTTGCCCGTGCCGTCGCCGCATCCCGCGCACCGTGGGGCAACCTGTATGAGTTCATGACCTCCGGCGCGCTCGTCATCTCGCTGGTATACCTGGTGTTCTTGCTGCGCAAAGACCTGCGGTTCGTAGGTACCTTCATCTCCGGCGTGGTGCTGTTGATGATGATCGGTGCGACCATTGGTTTCCCAACGCCGGTGGGTAACGTCCAACCGGCACTACAGTCTTGGTGGTTGATTACCCACGTCTCCGTGGCCGTCGTCGCCTCGGGCATCTTCGCGCTGACCTTCTCGATGTCCGTGTTGCAGCTATTCAAACAGCGTGCTGAAAAACGCGGTGCGCCGACCGGCTTTATGCGCCTGGTGCCGTCAGCATCTGCCTTGGAAAACTGGTCCTATCGCCTCAATGCCATTGGCTTCGTGATGTGGACCTTCACCCTGATTGCGGGCGCTATTTGGGCAGAACAAGCCTGGGGACGCTACTGGAACTGGGATGCGAAAGAAGTCTGGACCTTCGTCATCTGGGTGATCTATGCGGGCTATCTGCACGCACGGGCCACCCGCGGTTGGACAGGCACCCGCTCGGCCTGGTTGAACATCATTGGGTTCCTCGCCCTAGTGTTCAACTACACGATCGTGAACTTGTACTTCCCCTCGCTGCACTCTTACGCCGGGTTCTGATCCTCGTCAGAGTTGTCCGAGTTTGAGTCGGAATCGGAATCCTCATCGAGGTCTTGTTCGCGACGACGAAGTTCCTCCTCACGTTTTCTCAGTTCTTCAGCTTTACGACGCTGAGCGCGTTGAATATCGAGTGAACGGAGGAACTCGTCGTCATCGTCAGGAGTTGCCGGTCGTTGCGGGCCGGATGCCTTTTTGAAACCCTGGACCGTCGAAGCCAGATACGCATTCTCGTTACCAAACAACAGCCACAGCACACCACCGATAAGCGGGACAAGAATAATGACCACGATCCACACGCCCTTGGGCATGATGCGAATCCGATCCGATGATGTGGAGATCGTCTCAATCAGCGCATAGATCATGACGCCGAGAGCAACGATAATGAGTGGAATTAACAAACGTGGCATAGGCCCATCTTACGAACTCGCCAGCCTTAACGCACACCTAGCCAGAACGGAGACTTCATGAAATTTTGGCTGTACACCGCGCTGCGGTTTCTGCTCTTTGGAGTCGGATTCCTGATAACGCTCTTCTTTACCAACTCGCTCATCTTTGCCGTCGTCGTGGGACTGGTGACGGGCTTCGCGCTCACGTACCTCTTTACCCCAAAACTGCGCAAAGACGCGTCAGAAGACCTTATGAAAGCCCTGGATTCGCGGAAGCGGAGCAAGACGGCGACCGACGATGCCGAGGCAGAGGACGCCTTTACCCACGGTCGGTTTGCTGACCCCGAAGACCTAGAGAATAATGCCGAGGGTAAACAAGACGGCGTAGAGGATTCCAAATAATCCGGTCATTTTCAACACCGGAATCAGCTCACCGCGTTCTTTAGCTTCCAGCATGATCATCGACGGTCGGATCGAAACGAGCAAGAGTAACAGCATCAACCACATCCACTCGTGCTGTGCCACGAAGATCAGCGGTGCCGCAACTGCGGCGGCCAGCATGGTCGGGTATGACCAGCGTGCCGCGGTATCGCCGAGCAACACAGCCAGGGTCTTTTTACCTGCTGCAATATCGGTGGGGATATCGCGCACATTATTGGCCATCAACAGTGCGGTCGAGACCAGCCCGGTGCCGACGGCACCGGCCACGGCGAGTCCGGATATTTCGTCGGCCTGGGTATAGGTTGTTCCCAGCACGGCGACGAGCCCAAAGAACACGAAGACGAAGAGTTCGCCCAACCCCATATACCCGTAGGGGCGTTTGCCACCGGTATAAAACCAGGCCGCGACGATGGCTGCCACTCCGATAAGTATCAGCCACCAGTGTTGCGACCAGATGGTCAGTGCTAGTCCTGCGAGGCCTGCTAGGCCGTAGAAGGTGAACGCCATGGTGCGCACGGTGGCCGGTGTGGACGCACCTGAGCCAGTCATCCGAAATGGGCCCACGCGGTTATCGTCGGTGCCACGGATCCCATCAGAATAATCATTGGAGTAGTTCACTCCGATTTGCAGTGCCAGCGCGACCACGAGCGCCAAGACCGCTTTGCCCGCATGGAAACTGTGCAGATCGGCGGCTGCTGCGCTCCCCACCACCACGGGTGCGATGGCCATGGGGAGGGTACGTAGGCGGGCGGCTGACACCCACTGTGAAAACGAAGCCAATGTTATTCCTTTGCTAACCATGTGGTGAGTGTGACCCGGTCGGGTTTCCCATTGTCTAACATGGGCAACGTGTCGAGTCGCAACCACATTTTGGGTACCGCCGGGGCGCCAAGCGTTGTGCGCACCGCATTCTCCAGGACATCTTGTGGCGTATCACCGGTGATCACAGCGCTGATACGTTGGCCCCATTCGGCATCGGGCACCCCGGTGACAAACGCCGTCGGCACGTGCTGCTGAAGCACACCTTGTACTTGTGCCGCGGAGACCTTGATCCCGCCGGTATTGATGACATCATCCAACCTGCCAGCAACTCGGACCACCTCGTCGACCGAACCGTAGTCATCGGTGAGAAATGAGCCATCAATAAAATGTGCGGCGGTGAGGTCTGGATCGTCAAAGTAGCCTGCCGCCACCATCGGGCCGGTAATGCGAAGACGATCGACCCCGTTGTGCGCCACGGTGTCGACGGTGACCCCGGGCAGGGGAGTGCCGTTGTACACGCACCCGCCGCAGGTTTCTGACATCCCGTAGGTTTTGAACAGCTTGAGATCATAGTTGGCTGCCGCTTTGGTAATGTGTTCGGGGATTGCGGAGCCGCCAACCAGTATTGCCGAATAGGACTGCAGCGCTGCTATGGCATCATCGTCGGTCAAGAGTCGGGTGAGCTGGGTCGGGACAAAAGACACCGCAGTGAACTCGTGATCCAGGCGACCCGTTGCTGCAATAAATTCTGCGGCGCTGAAACCGGGATCAATGACTTCCGGCGTGGTACCGGCGTGGACCGATCGGGAGACCACGGCAAGACCTGCGACGTATTGGGTGTCGACGGCGAGCAACCATTGGCCTTGGCCACCGATGCGCTGGGCGGTGGCCTCAGCTGATGCTCTGAGCGCGGTAGCGGTGAGCAGGGTCTGTTTTGGTGTGCCAGTCGAGCCGGAGGTTCGTACCACTGCGACGGCGTCGGGGTGGCCGCCACGATGGGGATCGGTGAGCTCGGGGCGGTGGATGATGCCCTGTGCCGTTGCTTCAAACGGTGTGCCGGTGGCGAGTGCTTGGGAAACGTCCATCAGAAGTAGTACGGGAAGTCTGCCCAGTCTGGGTCGCGCCTTTCGAGGAATGCGTCGCGACCTTCGACGGCTTCATCAGTCATATAGCCCATCCGGGTGGCTTCACCGGCAAAGACTTGCTGGCCCGCCATGCCATCATCGGCGAGGTTGAATGCATATTTGAGCATCCGGATGGCCTGTGGTGATTGGCCGTTAATATCTGCCGCGTATTCCAAAGCCACGTTTTCGAGGGTTTCGTGGTCGACCGATTCGTTGATCGCCCCCATCTCCAACATGTCATCGGCCGAGTATTCACGGGCAGTGAAGAATATTTCGCGGGCCCGCTTCTGTCCGACGTGACGCGCCAACAATGCAGAGCCATAGCCGGCGTCGAAGGAACCAACGGTGGCGTCGGTTTGTTTGAACTTCCCATGTTGTTTGGAGGCCAGCGTCAGGTCTGCGACGACGTGCAGTGAGTGGCCGCCGCCCGCTGCCCAGCCGTTGACCACGGCGATGACAACTTTGGGGAGGGTTCGCATGAGGCGCTGGACTTCCAGAATGTGGAGACGGCCTGCGCGTGCCGGGTCGACAGATTCTGCGGTGTCACCTTCGGCGTACCGGTAACCGTCACGGCCACGAATGCGTTGGTCGCCGCCGGAACAAAACGAGTGGCCTCCGTCTTTGGGCGATGGGCCATTGCCGGTAAGTAACACGGTTCCGACATCTGAGGTCATGCGCGCGTGATCGATCGCGCGGTACAGCTCGTCGACGGTTGACGGGCGGAAAGCATTGCGCACTTCGGGCCGGTCAAAGGCGATGCGCACGGTGCCGAGGTCGCGGACCCAGTTACCATCGCTGTCACGCTCGACATGGCGGTGATAGGTAATGTCTTGAAAATCGAAGCCTTGGACCTCTCGCCACGTGGGTGCATCGAAGATATCGGAAACTTTTTCTGGAACAGGATAGTTACTCACATCGCCTAGTCTATACAACATGGTCTCTTCTACAGTTCAGTATCTTCATCCTGCAGATTGGTCCGGGGCACGTAATGCGTGGCAGGTCAGAGAAGGCTTGTGGCGTATGGGTCGTGCCGAGTGGGTTGACTCCACTGGATGGCGTCAAATGGTCAATGACGGTGTGAGTACAGTGATCGATGTCCGTACCCCGCCGGAGATCAAACGCCGCGAGCTAGATCCCGAAGCTGAGGTGCCCGACGAGGTTCGTCAGATTCATGTTCCGGTGGAAGATGTCGATCACGAGCCGTTCTGGGAACGCAACGCACCATATCCTATGCACCCGGATGCCTATCACGACACCCTAGCGACCTTCGGTGACCGGGTTGCCGCCGCGGTCTCGACCCTTGTGGACTCTTGGGAAGCCGGAGGAACAGTACTGCACTGTACTGCCGGCCGTGATCGCACGAGCCTGATCATGGGACTGGCTTTGCAACTGCCAAATATTCCGGGTGGTGCTGCAGACTGGGAAGAACACAAACGCGTCTACGCATCGGGTGCCTACGGGATTAATGAGCACCACCGGACATCGCCAATCCCACATCCGTACGAGTCGTATCTGGAACCCGAAGCTTTTGACCGCGAACTGGCAGACCGTCTCGCCAGCTATCGAACATTCCTCAAAGAGTGGCCCGGAGAGCGCGTCCAAGAGCTCTTGGAATGTAGAGCTCAGACGGAAAAGGCATAGTGGCGTCCGGTGATGCCATCGACAGTCACTTCAGTCGACCCGCTGGCCTCCCGGTTGGTGACCCACCAGTTGGGTTTACCGACACGGATTGGTGACTCCACCAACTCGAGGTCATCGATGGGAGTCATTCTGCGGCGGCGTAGTACGACCCCGGCCAGCAGTGCGTGAGCGGCGCGCACTGCAGCCGCTTCTGTCACATGCGGCTCGGGATCTGTAATCGTGCTCGTCTCATCGCGGTGTCCGATGGAAACAAACTCGTGTGGATCCCACGCATCGCTGAGATACGCTCTGCCGCCGACGAGGTCAACCAGCACATGCGCTCGGACGAGCACTGTTGGTTGGAGTCTTGTACCCGCGCGAGGAAAGAAGCTCGGCCGCTGACTTTGGCCTTGGAACACCAACCCGAGAAAGGGATGGTGATACAACGTGGCCGTGAGATCAGCAGGTTCTTTCAGCCGGCGATTGACCAACGCTCGCGCTTCGTGATCCGAGAACTTCACCGGCCAGGCGAACTCGGGCTGAAGTTGTACTAGTTCAGCTGTCACTCTTCTTCCTTTTCACGAGGGCGCTGGGTGGCTAATGTCGTATCCTCACCGGCGACCATGCGAGCGGGGACTGGAGCCACCCTTGCGGTCTCTTCCACCGCTTGTCGAACATGTTCGGGCACGGGGTTGGAGCGCTGTGTGAGCAGCGAGGCTACGATCATGGTGATCGTGGAACACGTGATGCCAATGACCATCGGGTCAAATCCAATCCCATCGCTTGAGCCGGACAACTCTGAGATGACGGAGGCTAACGTCCCGACGATCATCGAGCTAATGGCGCCCACCGTATTGGCTTTCTTCCACCAGACTGCGCAAATATACGCTGGAACGAAAGCGGAGCCGAGCACTGATGTAGCAAAGACCACGATGTCGAAGACACCCGGGGGCTCTGCGATCGCGAGCACCACGGCGATCACCGCCAGCAGCAGAATCGTCAGACGCGAGACATTCACTGAGGTGCGTTCACTCATTGAACGCCCAAAAAATCGCGCCCACAGGTCCTGAGATGCAATCGTGCCGGCTTGCAACAGCAACGCATCGGCGGTCGACATGATCGCACCCATAATCGCTGCCATCACGATACCAACGGCAAATGTAGGCAGCACCGTGTCAGCAACTTCAAAAATTGCCAGTTCGGGATTGTCGAGGCCCGGGACAATGAGTATGCCCATCATTCCGACGATATAGGCGCCAGGAATAAAGAGCAGATTAAAGATGGTCGCATACAGTCCTGCCTGGCGAGCCACCGATGGGCGGCGCATCGCCATGTGGCTGACGTTGACGTGCGGCCAACCGATGTAGCCAATCGAAAAGACTAACAACGCCCCGATGATGATGCCCCACTGACCAAAGTACTGGCCTTCGGAACCCCACATCGTCAGCAGGTTCTCATTGACGGTGGCTAATGTTTGGTTTGCCTGAGTGAGGCCGCCCACGTACTGCAGGCTGGCGATCAAGATCCAGAGCATGCCGATAACCATGATGATGGCTTGGAAGAAATCTGTATAGGCAACGGCCAAGTAGCCGCCAAGGAACGTATAGCCGACGATGATACCGACGGCGACAATCAGGGCCACGTTCACCGAGAGCCCCGTCACCATGGCTAGTCCCTGACCCCCGGCCAAAAACTGTGCCAACACGTAAAAGAACATACAGAACAGCGCGATGGGGGCTGCGACCAACCGAGTCCACCGGGACGGATACCGGTTTTCGAGATAGCCAATCGAGGTAATCGAGCCAAGCATTTGCGACAGCTTGCGCATGCGGCGGCCGATAATAGACAGGTTTAATACGCCACCACCGACGTCGCCCAAGGCGTACCACATGCTGTAGTACCCCTGCGTATAAGCCAGGGAACCAGCGCCGAGAAACATATAACCGGACATCGAAGAGCTTTGTAGGCGCAAGGCCGTCACGGCTGGACCGAGGCTGCGATCGGCAAGCAGGAAGCCCTCTGAAGATTTTGTGCTACGGCGCATGGCCCAGACACCGATACCGAGCATCCCCACGAAGTAAATGATGAGCAAGATGAGGTCGATACTCATTGTGAGTCCTCCCTCTTGTGGTAGTCGACGTCCTCGACCGCCCAATTTCGAGAGATCACGTAGAACACGCCCGTGTACACGACCCAGAACCCTAGAACGCCTAGGATAACGATCCACGTTGTTGCCGGAAGCGCAAACATATTCATCACTCAACTTTCCACATGAGAAGTTCTTGCCCAAGGATCAGAAAGATACCAAAGTGGAGCTTATAGTCCTAAGTGTTGCACATCACATCTCGAGGTGGCTAGGTTATGACGGCGTCCTTGATGCTTGTGATCGGGTGGCACAGCTGGGGATGACAGACGTGACCGTAAAACGCTGGATCCACGGCTGGGGCTTGCACTTCGGTGAAGGCGCTGAGGCTCGCACAGCACAATAGATTCGAGACGTCGTCCACGTCTGATGAGAAAGTAAGACAACCTTCCGGTATGCCAAAACCACCTCCGCATAGAATCACTATTGGTTGAGGTATTGGGCGCTTATCCTGTCCTACCCCCTGGCTAGGCTGGTGGTATGACGTATGAAGCAGGTTCAGCAGTAGCAGACATCACGCATGCTCGTGATGCGCTTGGGATGCTTGAGCTTGCCGAAACTGATGCGGAATCGATTGATCGGTTGCAGGCGCTAGAAGAACTCAAGGCTGCCTGTGCTGCTGCGCAAGCTCGTGAAACCGCTGCGTTGCAGGCCCGCCGACGCCAAGCCGAAGCCGATCGGGGTGTGCCCGCTGCGCGCCGGTGCAATGGTCTAGGTGCTGAGGTTGGATTGGCTCGTGGTGATTCACCCGCCAGGGGCGCGCGACATCTGCGTGTGGCCTGCGCCCTGGTGGAGGGCCTGCCCAACACGATGCAAGCGTTGCAATCAGGTGGAATCCATGAGGAACATGCTCAGATTGTGGTCAAAGAAACCAGCTGGCTTGCCGCTGACCACCGTCGGCAGGTCGACGCTCTGATTGCTGATCGGTTAGGCACGCTTGGCCCACGCAAGCTGGCAACGGCGGTGCAAGGTTATGCCCAGGAGCTCGACCAGCTCACGGCAGTGGAGCAGCGTGAACGAGCCGAATCCGAGCGTCGAGTGTCCATGCGCCCGGCACCGGGCGGGATGGCGTATCTGTCGGCGCTGGTGCCCATGCAGCAAGCTGTCGGCATTTATGCTGGGTTGCGTCGTGATGCCACGAATATGGTGGGCACCGGTGAGACTGCTGATCCGGCTGACCCCTCCGGGCAGCCTCGTACTCGGGACCAGATTATGGCTGATCTGCTGGTTCAGCGTCTGACGGGACAGGCCACTGCACGGGCTGTCCCGGCCGAGGTGCACGTGGTGATGACTGATGAGGCGTTATTTGGCGATGGGGACACGCCGGCATGGCTGATTGGCCAGGGTCCGATTCCAGCTAGCACTGCGCTGCAATGGATTGCGGATCCTGAAGCAGAGATGTTCCTTCGTAGAGTGTTTACCCGGCCCAAAGAGCGCCAGCTGGTGGGTTTGGAATCGCGCTCTCGAAGCTTTCCTCCGGGACTACGGCGTATGGTGGCGCTTCGAGATGACACATGCAGGACGCCGTATTGCGATGCTGCTATCCAAGATATCGATCACATTCTCGCGGTCAAAGACGGTGGTACCACCAGCTGGTCGAATGCTCAGGGGCTTTGCGGTGCTTGTAACCAGATCAAAGAAAATACCGGATGGCGACACGAGGCCACCGCCGACCAACTGACCGTCACCACTCCTACGGGTCATCGATATACGACGAACACAGCACCGATACGTACGGCCAAAGACCCACCTGACCCGGGCTCACGACCAGATGCCAGGCCACCGGAAAACAACCCGCCGCCAATCACCTTGTCGAGCTGCGCCATGATGCGCAACACGATCCAATACTCCATACGCGTTGCCGCCTAAGGCACGCGACCCTGTTTGCTTCAGTCTCAATGGAGTGGCTGCGCCGCAGAGGGTTAGTTTCACCGCCTACGTCTTTGTGGATGTAACCGGAGGCGCTGACGCAAAAAGCCCCGCTCCAGAGCAAAGCTCCAAAACGGGGCCGAGATGAGGACACGAAGCCGTTCAATCCATTTAGACGAGCCCGGTTTCCATCATCTCTTGGTGAGATTGTTGGCTGAGTAAATACGGTGGCACTTCCAGCACCGTATAGGCGCCGGAGTTGCCCTGTTGTTGCAAGCGTGCCGCGGCACGTCCGAATGCGACCATGGCAGCAGCGGTGAAGTTCGGGTTGGACTCGAGTTTCAAACTGAACTCTACGCTGGCGTTATGGCCTTGCAGTTCGCTGGTCGTAATGACATAGCCACCGTGTGGGGCGCCTTGGTGGTTGCGCTCAAACTCTTCGTCAGAGACAAAGTGCACCGTGGTGTCATATGGCTCGAAGTAGTCGGGCATCGTGACGATCTCGTCGCGAATCCGATCCTGCTCAGACTCGTCGGCCACGATGTACACGATGCGTTCGTGCGAAGCCGTTTTCGATAAGCCCTGACCATTTCCAGCGCGGGCCTGATCGATCGCAGACTGTGCAGGGATCGTGTACTGCACACCGCGCTGTACACCCGAAACTTGCCGGACGGCGTCGGAATGACCTTGTGACAAGCCTTTACCCCAAAAGGTGTTCTGTACGGGGTCAGGGAACAAGGATAAGCCCAGCACACGGTTCATGGAGAACAGGCCCGGGTCCCAACCGGTTGAAATGACCGAAACGTTGTCATTGGCCCGAGCGACCTCGTCCATTTCGGCATAGTGGGTAGCAACTTTGGAATGGTTGTCGTAGGTATCGACCGTCGTGAAGTGCTCGGCGAAACCGGCGGCCTGTTCGGGGATGTCGGTGGCCGACCCGACGCACAAGAACAACACATCGATCTCATCCTTATACCTCGCGGCATCGGCGACCGGATAAATAGCCGCATCGGTGTCGAGTGTGTCCCGGCGTGAAAAAATACCGAAAAGTTCAAAGTCATCGAAGGCGTTAATGAGGTGTTCCACGGCCTGCCCGAGGTTACCGTAGCCTACAATTGCCGCTTTTATGGTCATACGTTCTCCTATTGGTATATGGGGTCTTGGGCGTTGAGTGCGGTCAGGATGAAGGCGTAGTCCCAAGCACGGTCCTCCCATGCGCGGTACCGACCGGATGCGCCCCCATGGCCGCCCTCCATCTCGGTTTTCAACACGACCGGTGAGCCGCCTTCAGCAAGCGGAGTGCTCTGGTCCGACGTGACGGTTGCCCGCAGTTCTTGTACCCATTTTGCCGGTTCGACGTAGAGCACACGGGTATCGTGTAGCGACGTGACGGCCGCGACTGCCGGATAGTCTGTGGTCGCCACGTTGTGGTACGGGGTGTACTCCAGCATGTAGTCGAAGACGGATTTCTCCTCGATGGGGTTGCCCCATTCTTCCCACTCCAGTGCGGTTAACGGCAGATCAGGATCCAGAATAGAGGTCAGTGCATCGACAAAGGGCACCTGGGCAAGGCACACACGGTACAGTTCGGGCGCTACATTCAGCACACCGCCCATGAGCAGTCCTCCGGCGGAGCCGCCCATGGCTGCGATGCGATCGGGATGTACCCAACCGGAGGCCGCGACGAACCGGGTGGCGTCCACAAAATCGGTGAAGGAATTCTTTTTGGCGAGTTTCTTGCCATCCTCGTACCAAGCGCGGCCGAGTTCACCGCCACCGCGCACATGAGCGACGACGAACACCACCCCTCGATCCAGCAGTGATAATCGTGACGGACCGAAACCTGGATCCATCGACGCTTCATAGGAGCCGTAACCGTGGATCAGTGCCGGGTTGTTGCCGTCCCATTCGATATCTTTATGCCGGATGACGGTCAGCGGGATGGCCACGCGTCGGTCGGTGGATTCGGCGGGCGCCCACCAGCGCTCCACCAGATACTGCTCGGGATCATAACCGGGCACTTCGGTGGCGCGGCGCAGGGTCGATGCGTTGGACACCGGATCGTAGTCCAGGATCTGTGCGGGCGTGATCCAGGAGGTGTAGGCCAAGCGGATGTAGGGGGAGTCGTAGTGTTGCCCCACCGGAAAGGCCGAGTACAGTTCTTCGGCGAACCCGGGTTCCACAGCGTCAGCTTGTGCCGCGGTGCCGAGCCCTTCTAACGGCACAACCCACATGCGCGGGGTTGATTCAGCCCGGACCGCGGCGAACAGGTATTGACGCGTGACCCCCACGCCATCAAGTTTGACGGTCGGCGAGTGGGCGAACACGGTCTGCCAGGCTGCTCGGTTTCCGATGTCTCCAGCATCGACGATGGCGACTTCGTTATTAGGCAGCGCAGTGCCGTCGGCTGCACGATTATGCGTGATGAGGTATCGGTCGCCCACGGGCAGCACATCGTGCAGGGAACGCTCATCGCGGCTGATCAGCAGTTGCAGGGATGCTGCGGGGTCGGTGAGGTCCATGATGTGGGTTTCGGTGACTTCTGAGTTGCCCAGCTCGAACAACAGCTTGGTTTTGTCGGGGCTCAGTCCGAAACCGCTCCACATCTGCGGGTCGGCTTCCCCGTGCAGCAGGACATCATCGCTCACCGGTGTGCCGATCCGGTGCGATTTGAGCTTATACGGCCGCCAGGATGCATCGGGTTCCATATAGAACACGCGCTCACCCGCCGGGTCGAAGGCTACCCCGTAGGACAGTCCCGGAATTTCATCTGGCAGTTGTTCCCCGGTGGTCAGGTCACGCAATCGCAGGGTGAAGCGCTCGTCGCCGGTCTCATCAACCAGATAGGCCAGCAGGGTGCCGTCGGGGGAGACGGTCATTGCACCCAGCGAGAAAAACGCGACTTTTTCGGCTTCGACGTTGCCATCCAACAGGACTTGTTCGCCTGCCAGCACGACGCCGGGTTGAATCTGGGGTGGCTCCCAGGAATCACCCTCGACGGGTACGCGGCAGTGCACTCCGTATTGGGCACCCTCGGACGTGCGGGTGAAATACCACCAGTCATTGATGCGTGACGGTACCGACATGTCGGTTTCGACGGTGTGGGATTTGATTTCGGCAAAGATCGCATCGCGCAGTAGCTGCTGGTCGGCGGTCACCGTCTCGGTGTAGGCGTTTTCGGCCTCCAGGTGCGCAATGGTGTTGGGATCTTGTGGGTCTTTGAGCCAGTCCCAGGAATCGACGAGGTCAACGCCGTGGTAGGTGGCGGTGACGGGTTTTCGGGTGGCTTGTGGAGGGGTAGAAGTCATGGACTCCACTATAGGGATGAGATGCCGAGCATGTCTTGGAATACGCCCATCCCGAAATACAACACGAACGACGCGGCGACAACCCACAGTAGCGGGTGGACTTCACGTGCTCGTCCCTGGCCGGTTCTAATGAGTGCGTAGGCGATCATGCCCGCACCAATACCGTTGGCAATTGAATAGGTGAATGGCATCAGGGCGAAGGTCAAAAACGCCGGCAGGGCGGCACCCATATCGGTCCAGTCAATTTGCCCGACCTGGGAAACCATCATGAACCCGACGACGACGAGCGCCGGAGCGACCGCTTCGAAGGGCACCAGGTAAATGAGCGGGGTCAAGAACATCGCGGCCAAGAACAGGATACCGGTGACGATGGACGCGAAACCGGTGCGGGCGCCTTCGCCGATACCGGTGCCGGATTCCACGAAAATTTGTGTTGACGACGCTGAACCGGCACCACCAGCGCTGACGCCGATGGCATCGACGAGCAGAACGCGGTTAAGGTTCGGGATGGCGCCGGACTTCTGATCGACGTTGCCGGCCTCGCGGGCCAGCCCTACCGAGGTGCCCATCGCGTCGAAGAAAACCGACAGCAGGATGACGAAGACCAACAGTGAGGCAGCAACGGACCCGATCGAGGTGAAGGCACCAAATGAGAAATTGCCCAGCAGGCTCAGATCCGGAACCGACCACTCGGGCATCGACGGGGCGACGAGGCTCCAGCCTTCTGGATTTACGTTGCCCGCGTCATCGACCGAGGGGCCGATGTTGAACACGGCTTCCAACACATTCGCCAGGATGGTGGCTCCGACGATGCCGATGAGGATTGCGCCCGGCACATTGCGAGCAACCAGGATCGCGGTCAGGAAGAACCCGATAACAAAGACCAGGGTGGGCCAGCCGGAGAGCTCCCCGTTGATACCCAGACCCACAGGCACGGTGGTGTCGGCTGAATCGGGGAGGCGACGGACGAATCCGGCGTTGACCAGTCCGATCAGGGTGATGAACAGGCCGATGCCCACGACGATTCCGGTTTTGATGCTGTCGGGGACTGCCCGGAAGACCGCCTCACGGAAGCCAGTGAGCACCAGCACGACCATCACCAAACCAGCGATGACCACCAGCCCCATGGCTTCGGGCCAGGTGAGGTCAGGCGTGGTGGCAATCGTGATGGCTAACAGAGCATTGACGCCCAAGCCCGCGGCTAGTCCGAAGGGGTGGTTGGCCCACAGGCCCATCAAAAAGGTGATGACGGCACCCAGGAGTGCGGTCGATGCTGCCACCGCGGAGATACCCAGGGTGTTCCCTGCGGCATCGGGACCAGACAGCACTAGCGGGTTGAGCACGATGATGTAGCTCATGGCCAAGAAGGTGGCGATGCCACCACGAATCTCGGCTCCCAGGGTCGAACCACGTCGGGTGATCTTGAAGAATTTGTCGAGCTTATTCTTGGGTTCGAGATCCAGGTGATTCACGGTGCGCAACGAAGACATGGGAATATCCTAGAACGAATTTTCCCTGAGAGGTTAACGCACACCTGACGGCTGCGCGTCGAGTGCTTCCCGACCGGCTTCCCAACGGAAGAAGCTGGCCAGCAGCGCAAAGATCAGTGCCGCGGAACCACCAATGAGTAAGGCCCCAAACACGAACCAGCGTGGTGATGGTCCAAAACCGTCCAGCGTGGTGGGGAGCCCGTCGAAGCCACCGGAGAGGATAAAGACGGCAATGGCTCCGCCCAGTGCGACAATGCCCAGCAACCACAGCGTGATTTCTGCCATGCCGGCGTGTTGAGCTCGTGAGTGCGGGGAAACCACGTTCCAATCCGAGGACAGGCGATAGATGGTGAACCCGCCGATCAGCGTCCACATGGCGACCACGAGGTAGGCGGCCACAATATCCGAGGGGCGATGCCAGCCGTCTAAAAAGGTTGCCACGCCCACCGTGGCTGAAAAAATCACGCCGATGAGCGCTACCGACGAACGCCAGCGCGGGGCGACCAGCAAAAAGACTGCCGCAAACGCTGCGGTGGCGAAGGTGGCATGACCTGATGGCAACGAATTGCCGGTGTAATAGGGTACGCCGTTTGCTAGCTCTGGACGCTCGAGGATGACCTTGAGGACCTGGGTGGTGAAATTTGCCGCAGCAAACGTGAGCGCGACAATCAGTGACGCGGCCCAGCGGCGTCGCCACAGCGTCAAGACGAGGAAACCGACGGCGGCAATACTGGCAACCACGATGGGCAGGTCGGCCAGTAAACTCACGGACGCTTCATGCAGCGTTTCCAGCCGCACTGTGGCCGAATCGAGTCCGGCCTGATCCAACACCTGACCGCGCGACGCGAGGACAAAAAATCTGTGAGTTGCCCAAATACCGGCGGCCATCGCGATGACGAAGAGCAGCCACGCCCAGATCCGTGATCCGGGCGCACGAATGACCCGACGCGCACGCCGGGTCGCCGGAAGGTTATCCTCTGGTAAGTGGTGAGCAGGAACGGGGTGCATCATTGGGGCCTAGACTAACTCCATGGTCGCTAACTCACATATCTTACCGCTAGAGACTGATATTGCCCTGGATGACCTTGCCGCACACGCGGTCGCTGTGGGCTTGCCGATGAACACCCCGTTCCGCAACACGACACTGCGTGAGGTCATGCTGCTCAAGGGCCCCGCCGGTTGGGCAGAGTTCTCCCCGTTTCCTGAATATGGCCCCGATGAAGCTGCCCGCTGGCTCTCGGCAACGATCGAGGCAGGTTGGTACGGCTGGCCTGAACCGGTTCGCGAGGTCGTCCCCGTCAATGCGACGGTCCCAGCGGTAGCGCCAAACCAGGTCGAGACTGTCCTCGCACGGTTCGGACCTGTGAGTGCGGTCAAAGTCAAGGTCGCCGAGGACGATGTGGCCACCGATATCGCCCGCGTGACCCGTGTTCGTCGGCTCCTGCCCCACGCCGATATCCGGATCGATGCCAATGCGAAATACACACATGATGAAGCCTTCGACGTGATTACCGCACTGCCGTTTCTCGAATATGCAGAACAGCCGGTACCCGGCATCGAGCCACTGGCCCAGCTTCGCGCGGCCTTACGCGATGCCGGTAGCGAGGTGCTGATCGCCGCTGATGAAGCGGTGCGCAAAGAAACCGATCCGCTGGCCGTCGCGCAAGCTCAGGCGGCAGATCTCATCGTCGTCAAGGTCCAACCGCTAGGTGGGGTTCGTCGTGCACTATCGGTCGTCAAGCAAGCCGGCTTAGATGCCGTGGTCTCTTCCGCCCTGGACTCTTCGGTGGGTATTGCCGGTGGTGTTGCACTGGCTGCGGCATTGCCCCGTCTGAACCACGCATGCGGGTTGGCCACCGCAGCACTGTTTTCTGCTGAACCTGCGACCCCGGCCATTGCCAACAACGGATACCTCACCCCGGGACCCGCCCCGGCACCGGATCCGCAGCTCATCGAGCAACTGAAACTGCCCCGTGATCGTCAACTGTGGTGGCAACAGCGTCTGGCAGAAACGCACAGTCAACTCACAGAGAAAGCGTAGGATGGGGCCCATGGATTCCATGGAAACCGCACGAGCCATCGTAACCGCACTGCGCGACGCCGGCGTCCGCCACGTCGTCATTGGACCCGGCTCACGATCAGCGCCTCTCGTCTACGCTCTGGCCGAGGCCGCCGACGTCACCAGACTGCGTCTTCATGTTCGCATCGATGAGCGATCCGCAGCGTTCACCGCACTTGGCATCTCGCTGGCATCGGGCCGGCCAGCAGCCGTGGTGACCACATCGGGCACTGCCACCGGCAACCTCATGCCGGCCATGATGGAAGCATCCCACGCTGATGTACGCCTGGTAGCCGTTACCGCCGACCGGCCGTCGGAAGTGCAATTCACCGGTGCCAACCAAACCACCGATCAGCGAGAAATGTTTGGTGTCCATGCCCGATCGGCGATCACCGTCACCGGTGATATCGCAGATTATGCCAAAACCCATGCTTCGGTCATGGGCGCGCTCGCAGTCGGGGCAGGCACTGACACCTCACCAACCGGGCCGGTGCACATTAATGCTCGCTTCCGTGAGCCGCTCATCCCACAGCCCGACGCACTCGCGGTGGTGCCAGATGCTGAAACCGGTGTGTTACCCGTTATCGCACCGTCGCAAGGCCAACCGCGATTCACCACGGATAAACGTTGGCACGACCGCGGACGCTCCTTCCAAGAAGAACTCGTGGAAGCCACCGATTTGCGCGAACGCCACACGGTGGTCGTCGCCGGACACGGTGCCGGCCCCGCAGCCCACGACTTCGCGCTCGCACTGGGACTGCCACTGTTTGCTGAGCCGTCGTCGAATGCACGGTTTTCCCGCAACGCGATTGCCGCCTACCCGTATCTCCTAGGCCCTGACGGAGGGCTCGGCGAATCCGCGCACCGGCTGGGCAAACACATCCGTCGCATCGTGCTGTTCGGCCGCCCCACACTGTCCCGGCAACTCCAGGCATTGTTGAAACGCGACGATGTGAAATCCGCGATGTATTATCCGGAACCGGTCGGTTGGTTTTCGCCGGGGGCACGCAAAGAACAACTCATCGCAGATCTGCAAGAGCTCGCCGAATTTGCCGGTAGTGGCCCACCCGGATGGTTGGGATCCTGGCAGTCTGCCGCCCAACGGGCCCAGCGTGCGCTCGAGCAAACACTGACCCAACGTCAAGAAACCACCGGCAAGCCAGGCGCCATGCGGACGGCGCAACTGGTCTCATCAACCGCGTTGGGACAGCTCGTGCTGGGCTCATCATCCGTGATTCGCGATGTCGATTTGGCCTGGCGGCCACCCGCAGAACCCACCTCGACGGTCTTTGCTCACCGTGGGCTGGCAGGTATCGACGGTACGGTCTCGACGGCCACCGGTATCAGTTTGGCGACGGGGGAGCGGACCACGCTGATGGTGGGAGACCTGACCTTCCTCTATGACACCAATGGATTACTGCTCGGGCCCATGGAACAGGAACCCCACCTTGACATCGTGGTGATCAATGACTCCGGGGGTGCGATCTTCCACGGACTGGAACACGGCGAAGTTGCCGAGCGGCCCGGCATGTCATCGGTGGTGGAACGGTTCTTCGGCACGCCACACACCGTCGATATCGGTGCGCTGTGTGCGGCCCACGGCATCAAACATGAACGTCTCACGTCAGAGCAACAACTCATTCACGTGCTGGGTGATCCCGCGGAAGGACGCCGAGTGCTAGAAGTTGTCTCGGACAGGAGTCGACGCCCCGACGTACATGCCGCCGTCCAGGCTGCCGTTCGTGCCACGTTTGTCTAGCGAATCTGCACAGCCACCCATATTCGCCCGAATCAGGAGGCCATAGTGCCATCATTACAGCATAGTGAGCACGCTCAAGACGCCTCGTCCTTGCCCCAGAGTGTACTGCTCGTAGGCTGCGGAAAAGTTGGTACACGCTTGGGTCAGCAGTTGGTTCAAACTGGCGCCGATGTTTTCGCCCTGCGTCGCGACACCGACTCGTTGCCTTCAACATTCACCACGCTTGCCATAGACCTGTTGGAACCGATTCAACAAACACTGCCGTATGTGGATGCCATGGTCATCACGCTGACTCCCGGTATGCAAGATGCTGCGGGAAACAGTGGCTATCTCACGGCGCTACAGCATGTCGCCCAAGCGCTTTCGTCGATTCCACCCCGGGTCGTATTCGTCTCGTCGACACGCGTATTTGAGGGATATGCGGTGGATCATATTGTCACGGAAGATGATCCTCCGGCGCCAGGTAGCCAGCGAGGTGAAACGCTGGTCGAAGGTGAACAGCTCGCTACAGAACTGTTTGATGCCCATATCGTTCGTCCAGCTGGCATATACGGCCCGGGTAGACAGATGCTGTTACGCAAAGTACAGCAGCATGAGCCGGTGCAATACGCTCGGCGTACCAACCGTATTCATGAGACAGACTTGGTCAACGCACTGCACTACATGCTCACCGCGGATACTCCGCCTACCGTGCTGCATGCCGTGGATCAAGCACCGGCAACTGTGCTGGGTGATATTGTGACGCATTTAGCTGATCGGCTCGGGGTCGAACCGCCACCCGCGATTGAACCAGCTGAGACGAGTGGAAAAACCCTGAGCGGAGCATTGCTGACCAATCTGTTGGGCACACTGGAGTACCCGACATTTGTCGAAGGATACGACCAGATGCTGGAGCGCGTGACACATCTGGAGTAACTTTTCAGCCGCGCCATATACACTAGACCGAGTCCTGGCCACTTACTTGAGATATGGTGTTCATGCGTCGCGTTTCCAGCGTCATCGCAAGTGTTTTGACCGCTGCGTTATTCTTGGCAGGTTGTACATCTGACCCATCCGCGCAGTCCCCTGACCAGCAGCCTACGAATTCGGCAAACAGTCCGACCAACAGTCCATCGCCATCGCCGACGCCCACCGAGGAACCACCAGAACTCGTTGGTGGCGGGACCGAACTGTTTCCAGACAAACGCTTTGTGGCGCTCTACGGTCACCCGAATCAACCTGCGTTTGGAGCCCTCGGGGAACAGGGTCCAGAAGAATCGGCGGAACGAGCGATTGAGCTTGCTGAAATGTATGAGGCGCACAGTGAAGAAGAAGTGCACCCAGCTTTCGAAATTATCGTGACCGTGGCTTCCGAGAGCGCAGGGGCCGACGGCAACTATTCGTCTGTGACTGCACCGGAAGATATTGAGCCGTTCATTGACGTTGCTGAAGAACACGATGTGTATGTGGTGCTAGATTTGCAGCCCGGTCATGCCGATTTTCTCAGCCAAGCGAAAATCTATGAAGACCTACTGAAGCGCCCGAATGTTGGCCTTGCCCTGGATCCTGAATGGCGGTTGGCCGAAGGCCAAGTACATATGCAGCAGATCGGGTCGGTCAGTGCGGCCGAGATTAACGAGACCACCGAGTGGTTAGCGGAACTCACCGCAGAGAACGATCTGCCACAAAAAATGGTGATCCTGCATCAGTTCAGACACTCGATGATTCGTGACCGCGAACAGGTCAATACGGACCATGATGAACTTGCCGTGGTGCTCCATGCTGACGGTCACGGCACCCCAGAGGATAAATTGGAAACCTGGGAGTCATTGCAGGATGGTTTACCCGAGGATATGCATATGGCGTGGAAGAATTTCTTCCGCCAAGATGAGCCGATGTTCTCACCGAAACAGACCTTTGAAGTTGAGCCAAAACCCTGGTTTGTGTCCTATCAGTAGGCTAACGCTCGCTCCTAGATGAGTTGAGCATGTTCGCCACTTCGACGTCCAGTCCATCTCTTTGGATGCGGGCGTCGACGGCTTTAAAACCCAGTTATATTCAGTGCCGATTACCTGCACTCGATTGTTGTGCTACTGTATTAACCACCTAATACAGTAATACAGTCGAGGGGTGAAATGAATTTTGATTCTGCACAACCAATCTGGCGGCAGCTTGTTGTGGATTTCACACGCCGCATCATTATTGGTGAATGGAAGCCCGGAATGAAAATCCCATCTACGCGAGAGCTGGCTCTTGAATACCAGGTCAATCCAAATACAGTACAGCGAGCTCTTGCTGAGCTCGACCGCACGGGAACCACACAGAGCGAGCGCACATCGGGACGTTTTGTATCCGAAGATGGCGAATCGCTTGAAGCGCTGCGTGGTGAGTCAGCCCAGGAAATCATCGACGACGCCATCACCCGACTCAACAGTATCCGGGTCCAGCGAGACGACGCCGTCAAGCTACTGAACCAGCGTTGGAGGACACATGATTAATATTCAACATCTGACGAAACGTTTTGGTCATATCACGGCTCTGGATGATGTCTCATTGCAGCTTGAAGGCAACCGGATCGTTGGCCTGCTCGGTGAAAACGGGTGTGGCAAAACGACGCTCATGAACATTCTGGCAGGCATGAACCAGCCAAGCGATGGGCATGTAGAGATCGCGGGTCATGCACCGGGTGAATATACCAAGAGCATCGTGAGCTACTTGCCGGATACTTCGAACTTGCCACCCCGGGCACACGTGAAGTCTTTGATCCAGTACTTTGACGATTTCTTCACAGATTTTAAACCTGAGACCTGTCGAAATCTTCTGGAGCAATTTGGAATTTCCGTCGATGCTCGTCTGAATGAAATGAGTAAGGGGCAACGCGAAAAAGTGTATGTCGCGCTCACGATGTCACGAGAAGCATCGGTATATCTACTCGATGAACCCATCAGCGGTGTGGATCCAGCGGCTCGTGACCACACCTTGAAAGCTATTTTGTCTGCGGTACGGCCCGACGCAGTGATGATCATCGCAACCCATCTCGTCGCGGACATCGAATTCATCCTCGACGATGCGATCTTCATGCGCCACGGCAAAGTGCTCCGCACCGGAGCTGTTGAGGACCTGCGAGCAGAGAGCCACCAGTCGCTCAACGAGTACTTCAAGGAGGTATACGCATCATGACCGCTACAATTCTGCGACACGAATTTACCCGTACCATTCGACCGATACTGGTCATCCTTGGACTGGCAGTGTTAGTGATGCTGCTCGGCGATCTTCTAGGCTTATTCTTTGGAATTCTTGGAGTGGTGTTCGCTGGACTGGTGGTGACTCTGATGCTGCCGGTCATCCAATTTTTTCTTGCCATCGATTTTTATCGCAGTAGTTACGGGCAAGGTGCCAGACTCACGCACTCACTGCCCGTCACTGGCCGGCGGTTGTTCTGGACGAAGACGCTATATGCTCTGTTGATGTCGGCTCTCGTTGGACTATTGTCGTTGTTGCTGCTCTTCGCGCACATCATTTTCGGGCTGAACCTTGTAGGCGTAGACTTGGCAGACGCCTATGCAGACGTTCAGCTCTTCTTCTATTACGTACCGGGCGCGTGGCCAGCCATCATCTTGGGAATGGCTCTGGCGCTGTTTGTGCCTATTTTGTCGATGTTTCCCAGCGTGGTCATCGGTAGTGGCGGTTGGGCCCGCCGGTTGGGTTTCGGCGGCCCGGTGATTGTATTCGTGGCCTACTACCTGACCACACAGGTATTGGGCGCGGCCTCATTCTTTATCCCGCCGGTCTATGACTTCGTCACAGCAGACGTGCAGATGGTCAGTTTGTGGCACAACGTCACCAATAATGTTGACGAGCCCGTTATGCCTCTGAGCGCGGTCGTGATTCAACTTATTGTCCTGGCGATCCTGACGGTCTGGGCCAGCAGAGATATGCACTCAAAAGTCGAATTGCGGTAGTGGGGTCGCGCTTAGGCGTTGATTCTCAGTGCTTTTTTCATCGGCCGCAGCTTGGCGTGAGTTTCGGCGAGTTCTTCTTCGGCGTCGGATCCGTCGACGATACCGCCGCCGGCGTAGAGGCGCACGTGGTGTTCATCCTCAATGACGCTGCCGCGCAGGGCGATACCGAACTCACCTTGACCGCTGGAGTCGAACCAGCCAACGGCTCCAGCGTAGAGTCCGCGGTCCATGCCGTGGGCCACGGACTCTAGTTGCCAAATGGCTTCCAACGCAGACTCGCGAGGTGTGCCGCCGACGGCAGCGGTTGGATTGATCTCCGCCACCAGGTCCAAGATTGACGTCGAGGATGTCAGCTCAGCGGACACATCGGTTGCAAGGTGATAGACGTTTGGCAGTGTCAGGACAAACGGTGTGTTAGAGACCCGCATATCGGTGGCAAATGGTGCAAGTTTTTCGACTAATGAGTCAACGGCAGCCTGGTGTTCAAAAATCTGTTTCGGACTTTCGGACAGCTGCTCTGCAATGAGATGGTCGTTGATTGCCACATCGCGATCCACGGTGCCCGCAAGCACTCGAGCTTTCGCTGCATTGTTTTGACGCGCGATGAGTAATTCAGGCGTCGAACCAAGAAGCTGTCCGACTTTATAGGTCCAGGCAGTTGGATTATCGGATGCCAGTGCTCGCATTGTCGCAGGCAGATGAAAACCCGTTGGTGCGTGTACAAGCTCATCGCGTGCTAGTACGACTTTATGCAACGCATCGTTGGCGATCATGTCCACCGCGTCGTGAACTGCCTGGCGGAAATCATCTTGAGACATGTACGCCGAGAGAACATCAACCTCACCTGGAGCAGTCCCGGGTGTCTCTGACTGAGTCGATACCTCATCTAAGAACGCGGTGAAGAGTTCCGCAGGTGCTGGCACTGTTTCGTCGATACCGTAGATATAGTGCAACCAGCTGGAGTTATGTGAGACGTCAAGAACGAACTTTGGCACTGTGAGCACAGAAGCTTGGGATGAGCGTGCATCAAAGGCGAAAGCCGCGAAACAGATGGGGGCGCTCGCCGCGAGCCCGTCAGGCAGGCCCACTACCGCAGGAGCGGTCAGTTCTGTCCAGTGGTCGCGAGCGTGTGTGAAACGCTGCGCGCCGCTGGTGGTAAAGCAGTATCGTTCACCGAAGCCGAGTTTGCCGCGACGGTCGCGAGAAAACGCACTGGTGGCTTGGCTGATGAGTTCATCAGGAAGTTGTGCTCGTTGTGCGTTCGTCAGTCGAAAGGCTGCAGCGGTAAAAGACATGATAGGCAATAATGTACCCGCTTTTTGCAGCCAGCCCGAACTTCCGGCAGCGCCCGAGGGTAATCTCGAACTGCGCCCATTCGGTGGCGGGTAAGTTAGTTGACCATACCAATGTACGTTCTCAAGTCTGTGATTCCAGCTGCCCAAACGGGCCGCTAGTGTAGGGTTATACGGGTGGATATTTCTATTTCGCTGCCTCCGGGGTTTGATGCGCTCCAAAAGCATGAGAAACTTTTCGACGCGCTGTTGACGAGCCTGGCCAAGATTGAAGAAGATCTTGCAGACGCACTGGTGTATGCGGACGATCTGGCACAAGCCACAACCCGTCATCTCTTGGATGCGGGCGGCAAACGCGTTCGCCCGATCGTCACCGTATTGTCTTCGATGCTGGCAGATGAAAACGTAGGCACCGGTGAGGTAGAAGAACCCAGCGTCTATATCCGCAAAGTCGCTGTCGCGATGGAACTGACCCATCTGGCAACGCTGTACCATGACGATGTCATGGATGAAGCAGATCAGCGCCGCGGCGTGACCGCAACCCATCAACAGTGGTCAAATTCCATTGCGATTCTGGCTGGTGACCTGATTTTTGCTAAGGCCTCCGGCGAACTTGCCGAGCTTGGCACCCGTGCGGTTAAAGAGCATTCGGTGACCTTTGAAAAACTGGTCATGGGGCAACTCTGGGAGACCATCGGACCGGAAGAACAGGATGATCCGCTAGAACACTATCTTCGGGTCATTGACGGCAAGACAGCATCTCTACTCGCATCCAGTGCGTTGTTGGGCGCTTTGCTCGCCGGTGGTTCTGAAGAGTTGATCCAGATTGCGTCTGCTTACGGAAGCAACGTCGGGATGGCCTTCCAACTGGCCGATGACATCATCGATGTGACGAGCTCGTCAGATACGTCAGGCAAAGTGCAGGGCACGGATTTGAAAGAACGCGTGCCAACCCTGCCCATTCTGTTGCTTCGTCAGGCAGCCAACGAGGCCGATGCCCAGGCAACGTCGATTCTGGAACTCGTGGATGGTCCGCTCGAGACAGATGAACAAGTTGATGCCGCGGTCAAGGCCGTTGCATCCCATCCCGTGATTGATCAGGCATGGGAACTCACGGGCCAGTGGGCTGATAAAGCCGTTCGGGCGCTAGATGGTCTTGAAGATTCACCCGTGAAGACGGCTCTGACGCAGTTTGCTCAGTACGTCGTGTCTCGCGAACACTAGTCGTTCGGCAAAAACGTCGAGGCAGGGTCCAACGTGGCTTTAATGTCTTGGGCAATCTGGGCCCGGTATTCCTCGTCCATGGGCTGGCGAAGCTGGCGGTAGAGCATATCGCCCGCATAGCGTGGAAACACGTGCAGATGATAGTGCCACACATGCTGATTGCCAGATGGTTCATTGTGCTGACGCGACGAAGTGCCTTCTGGATTCCAAGCGCGTTTCATCGCAAACGCAACCTCACGTTCCATTAGAGCAATGCGCATCAGCACGCGATCGGGTACATGATAGAGCGCCTCGTAATGCTCGGTCGGGCTGATCATCACATGTCCTGCACGAGGACCAAAACCGTCGGCCGCAGCAAAGACGATCAGATCGTCGTCTTGATAGATCACATCGGACACTGCGCACCGGTTATTCGGATCGGCTACGTCGCCGTCGACGAGACCACAAAATGGACACACGTACCCATCCGGTGCATGCGACTGGATCTGTGGGGGAGTAGGCTGCGGGCCGTGGCCAGTCGGTTCAGTCAAGATCTTCCTCCGAGTAGTTCCAGGTTAAAATATCCGCGATTAATTCCGAAACGGTCTCGTCGGTGGACTCCCACTGACCGGTGTCATCGGGTTCATCAGCAGCAACGGTTCGGCGGTACACGATCGGATCCGGTAGGGAGACCTGATCCATGGGGACGGCCCAGGCGATGGTCTCATCGGCGTCTTCTACGAACATGACCATATCGTCGCGGATTTCTAACTCATCCGGATCGAAAAAGAAGTGATTTGTTTCCATCATTTCGGAAACGCCAAGAGCCAAATAGAATTCTTGGAGGGCCAGCGGTGCAATATCGCGCATGGTGGGAGTGTGGCCTGTTTGCTGCAGCTGGTCGGCAGCCACCGAAGCTTGCACTTGTTGTGACAGTTCGTCAGCCCCCATGCCATCAGCTGAAGTCCATGGTCGGTCTAACAGTTTGGAAGCCAAACCCTGATACGAGGGATAAAATACTTGTGCATTGCGTCGAGCCATAGCCACTAGTCTAACCGTCGTTTTGAGCACAGCTACTGTTGCTTACCGCTGAATTCATAGCTGACAGCCAGGATTAGGCGATACGGTGTTTACGTAATTAACATTGGAACCACTCGTATGTCTTCAACAACAAAGGGAAGTTAGTGTCCGAAACTATGCATCGTCCACTGCGGATTGCCATCATCGGTGCCGGTCCGGCCGGTGTGTACACCGCCGATTCTCTGCAAAAAGCAGATATCGACTTCGAGGTTTCGATTGATCTCTTCGATCGCTACCCGGCGCCCTTCGGTTTGATCCGATACGGCGTGGCACCGGACCACCCGCGTATTAAAGGCATCATTAAGGCCTTGCACCGTGTCATGGACCGCGGTGATATTCGGTTCATTGGAAACGTTGAATACGGGACAGATATCCATCTCGAAGAATTACAGACGTTCTACGATGTGGTTGTGTTCGCAACCGGTGCTATCAAAGACGCTCGCCTGAACATTCCTGGAGTCGAGGCAGAAGGTTCATTCGGGGCCTCCGACTTCGTCTCCTGGTACGACGGCCACCCGGATGTCGACCGCCACTGGGACCTATCCGCACGAGAAGTAGCCGTGATTGGGAACGGCAACGTCGCCTTGGACGTTGCCCGTGTGCTGGCAAAACCAGCAAGCCAAATGTTGGCCACCGAAATCCCAGACAACGTTTATGCGGGCTTGAAATCGTCACAGGTGACTGATGTGCATATCTTTGGCCGGCGTGGTCCAGCACAAGTAAAATTCACCCCGCTGGAGTTACGCGAATTGAAATCCGCTGAGGACGTGGACATCGTCTTATACGAAGACGATTTCGAGTTCGACGAAGCCTCGGAGAAGGCAGCCGAAGAAGTCAACCAGGTCCGCAATATGGTCAATACGTTGACCAACTGGTTGTTGGAACAAGATGAAAACCCAGAGGGCACCGGAGCATCGCGTCGTCTGCACCTACACTTCTTAGAAGCGCCCGAAGAGATCTTGACGGAAAACGGGAAAGTCGCCGGCCTTCGTATGGAACGGATGGCCCTGGATGGTACCGGAAACGTAAAGGGTACCGGTGAAAAGAAAATGTATCCGGTCCAAGCCGTCTACCGGGCAATCGGCTACTTTGGTTCAGCGGTGCCAGACATTCATTTTGACGAGGAGCGCGGCATTATTAGAAATGCTGAGGGCCGTGTCCTCGACGCAGAGGGGAACCCGGTTCGGGGGCTCTATACATCCGGATGGATTAAACGCGGTCCCGTTGGTCTCATCGGACACACCAAGGGTGACGCGCTTGAGACGATTGGTCATATTATTGAAGATGTTGACCATCTCTACACCGCTCAAATCCCGGACGAAGACGCGATTCTTGAACTGCTCGACCAGCGTGGCGTTGAATACAGTGACTGGCAGGGTTGGCAGGAACTCGATAATCACGAAATCAGCCTGGGTGATCAAGAAAGCCAGACCGGTCCCGTCGAACGCGAACGCGTCAAAGTCGTGGACCGTGATGAACAGGTACGAATCTCTCGTGCCAAAGCACGACAGACAGCACAACGCTAGAGGAATGAGACCAACATGCAGCAACGCGTGATGCGAAACCGGACCAAGACGTGGTTTCTATTTGCCCTCATGTTGGGCATTTTGGTTGCCATCGGTGGTGCTATTTCTGCTTCCAGTGGCAGCGCTATTTGGATCATCCTGTTTACCGGTGGTGGTCTCGTGATGACCGCGGTGACGTATTGGAACTCAGATAAGCTCGCGTTGCGTAGCATGCAAGCCTATGCGGCTGACCCGCAACACTTCAAGGGGCTGTATGACATGGTGCACGACCTGGCACAACGTGCGGGAGAACCTGCACCGCGCATCTATATCGCTCCGTCACAGCAGCCCAACGCGTTTGCGACGGGCCGTAATCCGGAGCATGCCGCGATCTGTTTTACCGAGGGCATTATGCACATGCTCAGCCCTCGCGAACTACGAGCTGTAACCGGCCATGAGCTGATGCACGTCTACAACCGTGACATCTTGACGTCATCGGTGGCAGCGGCCATTGGGACAGTCATTCAGGGTGCCGCCTACATGCTGATGTTCAACCGCAATAACAACAACATTATCTTTGGCCTGTTGGGCGCGATCCTTGCTCCATTGGCCGCCGGGCTGGTCCAAGCAGGTATTTCGCGTGATCGTGAGACCTCGGCTGACCATGATGGTGCACACTTGACGGGTGATCCGCTCGCACTAGCCTCGGCTCTGGAAAAGATTTCTGGTGGAGTGCAGCGTCACCCGATACCCGAAGACAATCACCGGGTGAAATCTGCCGCGCATATGATGATCGCGAGTCCATTTGCCGGCAAAATCCGCAACTGGTTCTCCACCCACCCGGCCATGGAAGACCGGGTGGAGCAGTTGACGCAGCTCGCCCGAGATATGGGCCAGCAGCCCTAAACGCCGTGGGTGTCCCAGTGCTTTCTGAGCTGTTCTTGGATCGTACGCTCTAGCAGGTCACGCCGTGCCGTGTTCGCCCAGTTGAGTGCCTCAGAATGATCCATACGAGCATCACGGGCAATCTGATCCTGTTCACGCTCGAATGAGGCATCTTCAACAGATGTTGGGCCGGACTCGAGCTCATCCAGTTGCGCTTCTAACGCCAGTTGCGAAGCTGACGCCTGTTCGAGATGGCGTGGTTTATTCATAATGTCGACCAGGCTTGCATCAACAAGCAACCCTTCAGGGTGTTCGAAACCGTTGCGTAACGCTACCTGTAGGACGTCGTCAGGTTTGATCGGATCCTCGACCGGGAAAAACGTCATGAGGTCGAAGGATTCACCATCTTGGCGATGGACGAGAAACTCACCGACAGTCAGTGATGTGTAGTACAGCTCGTCGTCGAAAGTAATCAGATACAACATCTACAGCCTCCTGGAATGTTATTTGAAATTGATGAATTGCAGTGGGGCATCCTCGAAGTCGCGAAGTAACGCGATGACAGACTGCAGATCGTCACGGGATTTCGATGACACACGCAGCTGATCGCCTTGAATATTAGCTTTGACCGACTTGGGTGCGTCGTCGCGGATGATCTTGGAGATTTTCTTGGCAGTGGGCTGGTCGATGCCTTCTTTGATGGTCGCGGCGATTTTAAAGAGCTTGCCGGACGCCACTGGCTCGCCAGCATCCAGGGCTTTCAGTGAGATGCCACGGCGGACCAACTTAGATTGCAGCACATCGAGTGCAGCCTTGACTCGTTCCTCCGCATTGGCGCTGAGGTTGATGGTGTTTTCGGAGTGTTCGACCGACGCGCCAGTATCTTTAAAGTCGTAGCGCTGCTGGATTTCCTTGGACGCCTGGTTGACGGCGTTTGCCACTTCCTGCGTGTCCACCTCGGATACGATGTCAAAAGTTGATTCCTTAGCCATTCGGCTCCTTACAGTTCCTCGTGACGATGTTCTGTCCCGAGTTTAGCTTGAAACCCGTGGTGACCGCAGAACGAAAATGCGCGCGAGAGTATCTTCTGAGGCGTCAAAGACAAGGAATCAGCCGATTCGCAAAAACAAAATAGGGCTGGTAATGTAGTCAGTCGTGCACGGAAGCCGTGCACATGGCAGATTACCCAAGCGGCCAACGGGGGCTGACTGTAAATCAGCTGGCATTGCCTTCACAGGTTCGAATCCTGTATCTGCCACCAAGTACATATGGAAACACAAGAACCTCGGTCATGAACCGAGGTTTTCTGTTTCCCGACTCGCAATATCGGAGTGAGTGTTTCGGGCGCAGCTGCTTCACTCGAGTAGCCGTCCGTGGCGCTGGACGAGGGTGGAAAGCTTGTCCGCTTGTGGTGCAAAACTTTCTGGAGGCAGATCATGGGTAAAACCGGTAATGGTTACTGTCGCGATCACCTGACTGTTCACGCCTAAAAGCGGGACGGCAACGGCTGTCATATCGTTATCCCACTCGTTGTCCGAAACGGCCCAACCGCGCTCACGAACCATTGTCAGCTCATCTCTGAACTGCGCGGGTTCCAGAATTGTGCGATCCGTAAATTGCTCGAGTGGTTGCGTGAGGAGACGTTGTTGAACGGATTCCTCCGCTGCGGCAATGAGCACTTTGCCGCTCGAAGTCGCATGCCCCGGGGTGCGTCGACCGACATATTGACGCGGTGTGAAGAATCGTTCTGATGGCGCGGATTGGGCAATGTTGACCGCGTAGATGTCATCCAGGATGGCCACATTTGCCGTGAGTTTGAACTCGCGCGCGACGTGTTCCACCAATATTTGTGCGGATTTCGTGAGATCGTTTTGCGCATTCACTGAGCCAGCCAATTGCAAGATCCCATGACTAAGTTCGTAGGCCTGTGATGTTGGCTGGCGCATCACCAGTTGCTGCCGCTCGAGTGCGGTCAATAGGCGCGACGCGGTGGATTTGTGAACCTCGAGTTCGGCGGCGACCTCTGTCACGGTGGCACGTTGCATGCCGTTGAGGATCCACAAAATACTCAACGCTCGATCAACGGATTGGTTGGCAGTCATGTATCAGCCACCTTTCAAAATTTTCTTCCTGCAATGTCTTGTATATCACTACGCCACATGACTACAATCTGTGCTACAGATCATAGTTGCACTCTATGCATTAGTTGCAACATATGCAACCCGCGGAAGGTTGAAACATAGCACCCTCGTATACTTCAGAATCCAAAATACTCATCATTGGTTCAGGCGTGGTTGGCGCAGCACTAGCCGACGAACTCACGCAACGCGGTGCGAAGCACGTGACCGTAGTGGATCAGGGGCCTCTCTACGAAACAGGCGGGTCGTCGTCGCACGCACCTGGATTTGTGTTTCAAATTAACCCGTCGAAGGCGATGTCAGAACTCGCCCAACGTACGCTGGACAAGCTAGATCAGCTGGACCCCGGGGGAGAAGACGACTGGCTACTCAAACGAGTCGGCGGGATCGAGCTGGCCTTTACCGATGATCAAATGCGGGAGCTTAAGCGACGCCACGGTTTCGCCCAGTCGTGGGGTGTCGAATCCGAACTTATCGACGCTGAGCGTGTTGAAGAACTCTGGCCCGCGATCGACACCACGGACCTCATTGGTGCGCTGCACACGCCACACGATGCTGTCGTGCATTCCGTTCGATCCGTGACCGCCCAGGCCCAACGCGCGATCGAACACGGAGCAACATTTCACGGCCACACCCAGGTGGTTGACCTCGTGACAGACAGTGGCGCAGTGACAGGGGCCAAAGTCATTGACGCGCTCACCGGGGAACATGAGCGCATCCTCGACGCCGATATCGTGGTTGCTGCCGGAGGTATCTGGGGGCCAACTATCGGTACATGGTTGGGCAAGAATATGCCGATGCAACCGATCGAACACGGTTTTGGTTTCTCACATCCCATGGACGAATTTCAGGATGCCGCCACCGATGAGGCATGCAACTTCCCCATGATCCGTCACCAAGGTGCCGGCATATACTTCAGACAGCAGGGCAAAGCCCTAGCCATTGGTGCTTATGAACATCGCCCGCTGGAGGTGCGTCAGGATGAGCTCGCCTCTGCGGCCGCTGCCGATCAAACTGGTCGGCAGCCCTCGGTGCACGACTTTACCTGGGACGAGTTCTCTCCAACGTGGGACGAGATCCAGCGAGTCTATCCAAGCGTGGCCGAAGCTGGACTCGACGAGGCTCGGTCGTTCAACGGCATCTTCTCGTTTACCCCAGACGGCGGGCCACTGCTCGGTCCCTCCAACACAGTTGACGGTGTATGGATCGCCCAGGCCGTGTGGGTCACGGCGTCGGCTGGTGTCGCGCAGGTGGTGGCTGATTGGATCACTACCGGAGAGCCCGGTATTGATACCGCTGCCTTGGACATCGCGCGGTTCGACACGCGTTTGCTCTCGCCAGAGTTCAGTAGGCAAAAAGGTCTGGAATCCTACGATGAGGTCTACGATATTCGGCACCCGCGTGCTGCGTCCGCAAAGCTGAGGCGCTTAAGGACCTCACCGTTCTACTTTCATCAGCAGCTTGCGGGAGCGCACTTTGTGGAAGCCAGCGGCTGGGAGCGCCCCCTCTGGTTGGAAGAAAACCGGCGCGTGCTCGAGGAGGCGAATCTGACCTTCCCGAAAATTCCAGCGTGGGATACCTCAGAGTTTTCACCGATCGCGGTCGCCGAGGCATGGGCCACGCGAAACCGGGTGGCCATGTATGACATGACCTCATTGGCCAGGTACCGGGTCGAAGGCCCAGACGCTTCGGCGCTGTTGGAACGTTTGACCACAAATAAGGTATCGAAGGCACCCGGCGCGGTTACCTTTTCACTCATGCTGGATGCAGCCGGGGGCATTTTCTCAGATATCACGGTCACCAGGGTCAGCGAGGACGAATACTTGATCGGTGCCAATAGCCATCGAGATCTCATCCACTTGAAAAATCATGTGCGGAAAGATGAGCACGTGTCCATCTCGGATATTTCGCCGGGCACCTGTTGTATTGGGCTCTGGGGTCCCCACGCTCGGGAGCTGTTGGGGCAGCTGACTGATGAGGACATCTCTCATGAGGGCTTCGGCTATTTCAAGGCCAAGCACCTCTACATCGCGGCGGTCCCCGTCCTTGCCCTGCGGGTGTCCTATGTTGGTGAACTCGGCTGGGAACTGTATACGACCGCGGATCACGGCGCACGACTCTGGGAAGAGATCTATGCGGCCGGCACGCAGTACGGTCTGGTGATCGGCGGACGGCTGGCCTTCAATGCCCTCCGGCTCGAAAAAGGGTTTCGCTCATATGGTGCCGACATGACCAGTGAACATCGACCACACCAAGCCGGGCTTGGTTTTGCGGTGTCCAAGACGAAGACGGGCTATCTGGGCTACGAGAGGGTGGCAGAGCAATCAGCGAACGACAAGCGCATGGTCTCGTTGACGTCTGATTTCCCGTTCGGTGCACCTAACCCCGGGTCGCCGGTACTCAACGCGGCAGAGCAGCTGATTGGCTACACGGCTTCGTCTGATTTTGGGTACACGATCGGCAAGACCATCACCTTTGCGTGGGTGGATTCCGAATATGCTGCGCCCGAGACCGACGTGATCATCAAACATTTCGACCGGTCAGTACCGGCCACCGTGGCCCTGGACCCACTCTATGATCCCGAGGGCCACAAGATGCGGCGCTAAAGCATCCTGTTAACCAAATGTCGGGTCGGCCGCTTTTGGTGCGCCCATCCCGGGATCAATTTGGTGCGGTCCCTCCGCAGAGGGGCGCACGTCGAAATCGAAAATGGCGGTTGGGATATAGACGGTAGAACACGAGTTGGGTATATCAACGACTGACGAGAGTCTGCCTTCGATCGGTGCGGCACCCAGCAAGAGGTAGGCCTGTTCTTTGGAATAGCCAAACTTTGATAAGTACTCGATCGCGTGCAGAATGGCGCGCTGATAGGACAGGTGGGAATCGAGGTAGCGCTGGTCGCCGTCCAGAGTGACCGAGGTGCCTGAGAATGAAATCCACTCGCTAAATTGTGGATCCTGCCGACCCGGCATAAAGATTGCGTTTTCGGATACACCATAGGTTTCCATGCCGCCTTTGATGAGATCGACGTGGATATCCATGAAGCCACCCATCTCAATACCACCGCAGAACGTGATCTCGCCGTCGCCCTGAGAAAAGTGCAGGTCTCCAATGGAGAAGTTCGCACCTTCAACGAAGACTGGATAGAACGCTCGGGTGCCTTTCGTGAGGTTCTTGATGTCCTGATTTCCACCATTTTCACGCGGCGGGGCCGTCCGCGCAGCCTCGGCGCTAACGCGATCCCAATCGCTTTGGGGCAGACCGCCGAGCACTGCTTCTTGTGGTTCCGGTGGTAGTGCCAGCGGGGGTACCCGGTTCGGATCCGTAGCGATCAGGGCGCCTTCACGCTTATTCCACTTTGCGAGCAGTTCCGGGCTCGGTGCCGTCGCCATAATGCCTGGATGGGTCAGGCCCTCAAAGCGAACTTCTGGAATGTGCCGCGATGTCGCCCACGGTCCCTGGAAGTCCCAGACGGCTTTATACGCGTCAGGGAATTGGTCCACGAGGAAGCTTCCGCCGTTGGATTTGGCAAAAATCCCGGTGTATCCCCATCCTTGGCCCGCCAGCGGTCCCTCTTCTTGGGGAATGGGCCCGACATCAAGGATATCCACGATCAAGAGATCGCCTGGTTGAGCACCTTCGATCCTGAATGGACCGGTCAGCCCGTGGACCTTGTTCATCGGTGCGTTCAAAATATCATCGGCTGAGTCATCATTTTTGATCGCGCCATCAAACCATTCGCGTGAATCAACTCGAAAGCTGTCACCGGGTCTCACGGTTTCGACCGGTGGGATTTCTGGATGATAGCGGTTGTGACCAATTTTCTGCTGATCAGTAAATGGTTTGGACGAGTCGAGTGGAAAAATATTGCCAAGCATGGAAAAGGCTCCTACGTGAGGTGAAGAAGTCGGCTATAGAAAAAGAAAACCCCGGCCATCAGGGCCGGGGGAGTTTCTGGTGCAGCGGGTTGCGGGTTATTGCAGTGGGCTGGCGTTTGGTCGTGTGCCTACCCGCTATCGAGTTCACAACCCCAGGTTGGTCGGCGGTTGCTTTCGCCGCATCGACAATGCGCATGTTTGAAGAATTGCGTTGGGATGGACCAATGGCAGGGATCAGGTTGACAGCATCGCGACCGCAGTGCGGGCAGGTCACGGTGTCGGGTTTTTGTTGCATCGCAAAGAACGCTTCGACGACTTCGCCATCGGGACATCTAAAATCATAGAGCGGCATGAACATCTTCCTCTCAGTGACGACGTGCGTGTGATACCGCGAGTCAAACACACGCCGAATGTCGGCACAATAGGTCTGACCTTGGCAAAGTGTTGGGAGCGACGGTACTGCAGGGCATTCTCGTATGTATCCGCCACTTTGCGACACTAGGCGTGGACCGAGACGATCCAGTACTTCTTTGAACAAAGCGTCGTTCGACGCCCTCGATTACATAGAGTATTGACAGTCCAGTGTTCGATGAGCCAGTCTGCTGATATGAGTCAGCGCAAGATCCAAATCAAACGCATCTACGACGACGCCGCAGATACTGATGGCCAGCGTGTGCTGGTGGATAGGATGTGGCCGCGTGGCGTCAGTAAAGAAGCCGCCGACTTAGATCATTGGTTCAAAGACGTCGCACCGAGCCCGGATCTGCGTTCCTGGTGGGATCACGATGCAGATCGTATGGACGAATTCGCCAACCGTTATGAGCAAGAGCTTTCCGACGACGACCATGCAGCGGAAGTCGATCAGCTCATCGACATCATTCACAAACACGACCGGGTCACGCTGTTATTCGCAGCCAAAGATGAATCCGTGAATCATGCCAAAGTCCTGCAGGACTATCTTGGCAGGCACAGCTAATGGGCGACCCTGCGTGCTGGCTCGAACAATTATGCCCCGATTGTGGTGCCATGCTTGAAGCGCCAGCAACGGGCGAGCAGACTGTCACGTGCTGGCGCTGCGAAGCCGAAATTTACTTCGGCGATGACGGCCCGGAAGTCCGGCGTCGAAAGTAATCTCATTTTGGGCAGGTTCTCGGTACCCGGCCTACCCCGTATAGAGACGGCAGAGTTCTCCTAACGCTTCTCGCGCCCCACAGCGGATTCGCGCTCCGATTTTGGGGCGCGCTTTTGTGTTGTGCGGACGGAGTACTTGACTGTGATTACTGTCACTCGGTAAATTGACCTGCAACGCTGTTGCGTACATGGCAACTTGTTGAAGTTCAAAACATCCTGTTACCGGAGCTTTCTCTGGAAGTATTCGCCCTCGATATAGGGGAGTCAAGGAGCACACATGTCTTCAGTTTTTCTCGAAGACCTCGATGCGGAAACGTACGCCGAGTATCTTAGTCACCCAGGATCCACCGTGATCATTCCCACCGGTGCGACCGAACAGCACGGGCCACATATGCCACTGGGGGTAGATGCCATGCTGTCTAGTGACATCGCCGCAGCGGTTGCCCAGCAGATCGGTGCGCTCGTCGCCCCGGTTTTTGCTTACGGGTATAAGTCGCAACCTCGATCAGGCGGCGGGAACCATCGCGTAGGAACCACAAGCCTGAGCGCAACCACGCTGATACACCTCGTAGACGACGTGGTCTCCTCGTTCTTGGAGCAAGGGTTTCAACGCGTGGTGGTTCTCAATGGACACTTCGAGAATTACCAGTTCATTTATGAGGGCCTCGATAAGGCCGTGAAACAGGCGACGGATGCGGGTTCGGATGCCCGAGCGGTCCTGATGTCCTATTGGGACTTCGTCGATGAAGAAACTCTGGACGCCGTATTTCCTGAGGGGTTCTTCGGCTGGGACATCGAACACGGGGGAGTGCTAGAGACTTCGTTGATGCTGCTCCTGCATCCCGAAAAAGTTGAGATGGACCGCGTCATTGACCATTCACCGGCTGAACTCACCCCGTATGACATCTTCCCCGAAGATCCTGCCCGCACACCGGCAAGCGGATGTCTTTCATCGGCACAGGGCGCGACAGCAGCAAAAGGCCAGCAGCTCTTCGACGCGGTCCGCGGCGCGGTAGCCAAGGCGCTCATATCGGAATTCGGCCTGCCCGATTCCAAGCGAAAGGCAGATTAGCGTGGCCAACGGAAAAGAAGTCTCGATGGACCAGGAACCAGAAACACAGTACGCAGGTCAGCAACCCGTCGATGGTGATGAGAAGCCACCGGTAGAAGTTCCCCGGTTTATGGGACGACAGATCCCCTCGCTGGATCGTTTGCTCATTATGATCATCCCGCCCGTGCTGATTGTGGCAGCGGTTATCTGGGTGATTGTCGACTCCGGGGGTGCTGCCGAAGCAATCGCGACGATGCGTACCTTTGTGACGGGCGAATTTACCTGGCTGTTCGTGGTTTACTCATTGATCGCGCTCGGGGTGTGTATTTGGGCTGCCTTCAGTAAATTCGGCAAAGTGCGCTTGGGTGGACCAAAAGCCAAGCCACTCCACGGCCGGTTTGCCTGGTACTCCATGTTGTTTGCCTGTGGTCAGGGCATCGGTTTGATTTTCTGGTCGGTGGCCGAACCCATCATGCTGCGCGACGAGAATCCCGTCATCCCTCCCACGCCCACGGGTACTGGTGAAGAAGGTGCCATCGTGTGGACATACTTCCACTGGGGTCTGACCGCATGGGCCATGTACTGTGTGGTCGCGCTGTGTCTGGCATACTCCCACCACAACCTGGGCAAGACGCTGACCTTTCGCGAAGCGACCGTCGATATCCTCCCGAAGAAGACCCAGCGCCCAGCAGGCGTGGTGGTCGAGTTACTGGCGATTATCGCCACCGTGCTGGGGTTGGCGACGTCGTTTGGGTTCGCGGCCATGCAGTTCAGTTCGGGTGTCACGTCCTTTACCGGCATTGAATCTGGACCCGTCATGTGGCTCATTGTTATTGGCGCCTTCGCGGTAGTCACCGGAATCTCAGCGTATATCGGCATTAATAAAGGCATGGCACGGCTCTCAGGACTGAATTCGATTCTGAGTATCGTGCTCGTAGTGGCCGTCTTCATTTTCGGGCCGACCCTGTATTTAATCTCCACGACGACGCAGACGTTCGGCAGCTTTGGTCAAAACTTCTTGTCCATGAGCTTCTTTACCGATTTCCAGATCACTGCCGCTTCTCTCGATACTTGGCAGGATAGTTGGAATGGCTGGTGGACCGTTTTCATATGGTGCTGGGTCATCGCCTTCTCGCCATTCGTCGCAGGCTTCGTTGCGCGCATTTCCCGTGGCCGCACCATTCGCGAATTTGTCATTGGCGTCACCGTGATGCCCTCGATCATCGTCATGGTGTGGGTCGGTATTCTTGGTGCCGCAGCGATCTACTATGATGATCAGACGGATCGTTCGATTAGTGATCAAGTGGCAGCGGATACTTCCAGTGGATTATTTGCCATGTTGGAACAAGTCCCGATTATCGGCACGATCTTGCTGGTGATTGCCACGATCCTGGTGGCGACTTACTACATCACCTCGTTGGACTCTGGAACCTATGCGCTTGGTGAGTTTGTCACTGCACCGCGGAAATCTAGCCCATTCTTCCGTGTGATCTTAGTGATCAGTATCGGCACTGTGGCAACGGTGTTGCTGACTCTGGGTGGTGAAGCGGTTGTAGACACGGTTCAGACCGGCACGATTATCGGGGCATTCCCGTTCTCCTTTGTGATCCTGTTGATGATCGCAAACTTCATTCGACGGCTGCACAAGCGTAATAAGCAGATCCGGAAGATGGAGCGTGCCATCAATGACCCGGACCCTGAACGGGTGCTGATCCCGGATCCTGAGGGTGAGGGCTTTGTGGAGCCCTCTGCTGAGGGGGCCACGGTGGCTTCGAGGGCGCCAGGTCAGGGCGATACCGACTCTTGACTCCAAGGGTCTTGACAGTGAAGTAGCTCACACATATTCTTAATGCAACGACGTTGCGATAGTTGCAACACAGTGATTCCAACGTCATCCTTTTATTGGAGCGGCAGGATCCACACCTGCGGGGCTCAACCTACAATTCACCGCTATGTTTCAGTGCCCGCACGGGGCTGAGAGAACTCGAAGGAGACCACAATGGCTAATGTCACCAACGTCAGTGAACTTGAGCGTCTGAAGACCCTCCACAACGGCAATAAACTTCCACTCACGTTTTCTGACGCGGAGTTCGAACGTCGTTTGGGTGGGCTCCGTGCCATCATGAACGACAAAAGCCTGGATGCTGTCATACTCACGAGCTATCAGGGCATCAAATATTACTCGGACTTTTTGTTCACCTACTTTGGCCGTTCTTACGCGCTCGTGGTCACACAGAAAGAATCCATTTCGGTGACCGCCAATATTGATGCGGGCATGCCGTGGCGTACAAGTTATGGCGACAATATTGTCTACACAGACTGGAAGCGCGATAACTTTTACCATGGCCTGCAGGAAGCTCTGAACCGTCAAGGGATCAAAGCCCAGCGTATTGGCGTCGAAGACGATACCGTGCCCACACTGCAACGCCAGGCCATTCAGGACACGTTCCCTTCCGTCGAATTGGTTGATGTCTCCCAGGCTGCGATGCGCCAGCGCATGATCAAATCTGCCGAAGAGATCGAAGTTATCAAACATGGTGCCCGCATTGGTGACATCGGTGGCGAAGCCATTCACGCGGCCATCCGCGAAGGCATCACCGAATACGAGGTTGCGCTGATCGGCCAAGAAGCCATGGTGCATGAGATTGCCAAGACCTTCCCGGACCAGGAAGTTCGTGACACCTGGGTGTGGTTCCAGTCGGGCATTAACACCGACGGTGCACACAACTGGGCGACTACTCGCAAACTACAGCGCGGTGACCTGCTGTCCATGAACTGCTTCCCCATGACGTCCGGTTACTACACTGCCTTGGAACGCACCATGACCTTGGGACAGCCCGATGACCGTACCCTGGAACTGTGGAAAGCCAACGTTGAAGTCCATGAGGCCGGCATCGAACTCATCAAACCCGGCGCGGTCTGTAAAGACATCGCCCATGAGCTCAATGACATCTTCATCGGTCACGGGCTGCTGCCGAACCGCACCTTTGGTTACGGACACTCCTTCGGCGTGCTATCCCACTACTACGGTCGCGAAGCCGGTCTGGAGCTGCGCGAAGATATCGACACTGTTCTGGAGCCTGGCATGGTTGTGTCCATGGAACCCATGATCACCATCATGGACGGCGAGCCAGGTGCTGGTGGCTACCGTGAACACGACATCCTGGTGGTTGGTGAAGACGGCGCCGAGAACATCACCAAGTTCCCCTACGGTCCCGAACACAACATCATCGACGCCTAACTATATGAAGGAGAGTCCCCCAAGCAGTGCTGTTGCTTGGGGGACTCTTGGCTCTGTGCTATCCGTGAGTACTCGGTGTAATCGGCATTCCAGCCGGTTTAAACGCGCCAGTCTGGAGCAGCTGCCAGGAGCTCTTGGGAATATGGGTGTGCAGGCCGATTGATGATTTGGTCGGCGGACCCGGTCTCGACGAGCTGACCTTGGTGCATCACGGCGATATGGTCCGACATGTGTTCGACGACCGCCAGATCGTGGGTGATGAACAGATAGCTGGTACCGGTGTCGAGTTGCAACCGATCGAGCAGATCCAGCACGGTGGCTTGCACCGAGACATCGAGTGCGGAAACCGGCTCATCAAGAATCAGCACTTCGGGGGCCGGTGCCAGAGCGCGGGCAATTGCCAGTCGTTGCCGTTGGCCACCCGAGAGCTCCATGGGGTGTCGGGTGAGCACCGTGCTGTCGAGCTCAACCATGTCTAAGAGTTCGGTGACCCGGTGGCGATATTGACGTGACCGAGACGTCTGACCGCGCGATAGTGCGTTTGTCAGAACCTGTGACACTGTGTACCGCGGATCAAACGATGCCAGGGGATCCTGGTAAATGGCGCCGATTTTTTCACGGAGATCGGCGCGGTCTGATTCTCTCGCGGGGGCAAAGTGCTTCCCAAAGATGCTGACCCTGCCGGCATCTGGGGGCGTGAGCCCAAGAATCATCCGGGCTGTGGTGGTCTTACCCGAGCCGGATTCACCGACCAGCCCCAGGGTCGTGCCCTTGGGGACGTTTAACGACACATCGTTGACGGCGGCGTGATCACCAAAGTTTTTGGAGAGTCCGGTGACCTCGACCGCGAGTTCGCCGGTGAGGTTGCGTGTGTCCTCGGCGGTGCTTAGATTGTGGAACGATGCAACATCGTCGGTACTTCGCGTCAGTGGCGCGAAGCGTGGCACACCACTGGGGATGGCGGCCAGCAGTTGCTGGGTATAGGCGTGGGTGGGGTTAGACAACATCGCATCGGTTGGTCCAGATTCCACGATTTCGCCGTGGCGCATCACGATGATGTCATCGGCCACCTGGGCGATTTGTGCCAGATCGTGAGAAATCATCGCTAATGCAATGCCTTGTGCGGCAAGGTCCGCAAGCTGATCCAACACCAGCCGCGTGAGTCGGGTGTCCAGGGCGGTGGTGGCTTCATCGGCGATCACGACGGCCGGGTTGGAGATCATGGCCTGGGCAATCAGTGCCCGTTGACGCATTCCGCCGGATAATTGTGGGCTCCGCTGATCTGCTCGAAGCGTGGGGTCCGGCATATCTACCTGTTCCAACGCCTCGATAGCGGCGTGCCTTCGTTGGTTTTTATTCAACGGTAACGAGTCAGCGATTTCGCGGTGAATCGGGCGGAGTGGATCCAGACTGTTCAGCGCATCCTGCAGAATCATGGCGACTTGGGAACCGCGGATCTCGCGCCACTGTTTGTCGGTCAGGTGCCGTGCGTCCGCGCCCAAAATATTGAGTGTATCCGCGGTGACCCGCCCGCCGGTCAGCCCCAACAGACTGCGAGCGGTCACAGATTTTCCTGACCCGGATTCACCCACGATGCCCAACACTCGGCCTGCAGTGAGCGTCAGCGATACATTTTTGACGGCCTCAATCGCGGTCTTTTTCGGCCCGGGAAAGGATACCGAGAGGTTCGTGATTTCAACAGCGGGTTGGGTCATGATGTACTCCGGGTTGCGGATCGGCCCAGCAGGGTGGCACCGGCGGCAATGGTCACGATAGCCAGACCGGGGAACACGGTCAGCCACCAGGCTAAGTGCAGATAGGTGCGCCCGTTGGCTAACATCGCACCCCATTCTGGTGCCGGTGGCGGGGTGCCCAGGCCAAGGAAAGACAGCGCAGAGGCCCAGATGACGGCTTGACCGATCCCTAAGGTAATCAGCGCCAACAACGTGGATAGGGTATTGGGTATCAGATGGTTACGCACCTTATGCCAGGTCGAATGGCCTAACACGGTGACTGCATCGAACATCTCAGAGTTCACCAGGGTGCGCAGATGCGTCCGAATGAGTCGTGAATACCCGGGCGCAGTCGACAGCCCGACAGCGATGATGGCGGGCATGGTACCGGGTCCGGTGAAGGCAATAATGATCAGTGCCATCAGCAGAGTCGGGATGGCGTAGAGCACTTCGAGCACACGCAACACAACCGAGTCGATCCAGCGCGGTGCAAATGCTGTGATGACACCCAGTACAATAGCAATACCCATGCCCAGCGCGGTGGCAGCCAGGCCGATGGTCAGTGAATCGCGGGTACCGTGGATGACGCGGGTGTACACGTCGCGGCCGGATTCATCGGTACCAAATGGGTGGTGTAACGATGGCGACTGGAAGGCCTCGGCAGGATTGACGGCCAGGGGATCACCCGGGGCTAACAAGGATGGAAACAGTCCGGCAATCACGACGACGCCGATAAAGAGTGCGGCAAGAATTTTCACGGTGCGTTTCATTGGTCATCACCCCGTGCAGCTGCGGGATTAATGATGGCTTCGACGGCCTCGACAATCAGCATGACCACCATGTAAATCAAAGCGGAAAACAACGCGATACCGGTAACCATCGGCATATCACGCGACAGCACCGCACCGAGCAAGGAGCGCCCCAAACCGGGGCGGGCAAAGACTTCTTCCACCACCACGGCACCAGAAATGGAGGTGGCAACGGCCCAACCGGTGAGGTTGAGCGCAGGCAGTGCCGCGTGGCGGAAGCCGTGCCGGAAAAAGACTTGACCTTCGGAGGCACCGCGGGCGCGCGCAGCCAGTGCGAACGGCGAGTTCACGGCCGTCATGAGGCTATCGCGCATGAGCTGGGCCAAAAAGCCGGACAGCGGTATGGCAAGGGTAAAGGCTGGCAGGATGATGCCTTGCACCGTACCGGTATCGACGGCGGGTAACCAGCCAAGCCAGGTGGAGAAGATGATGATCAACATGGCACCCAACCAGAAGTGGGGTACGGCTGCGGCGATCACTTCAATAATGGTGCCCATGACCTGGCCGATACGATTAGACCGCGCGGCAATCGCCGCCATGACAAACGCGATCAACCAGGCGAGTACCAAAGCAATCAGCGTCAGCTGCAGCGTGGCGGGCAGCATCTCCGCCATGATCTGGGCAACCGGGCGCTGCTGCGCATATGAGGTACCGAGATCACCGGTGATCAACTGTCCCAGATAGATCCCGTATTGCACCAGGATTGGTTCGTTGAGGTGGTACTGCTCGCGGGCTGTTTCGAGTGCTTCTGCTGAAGCCTGGGAGCCGGGTCCTCCCATAATGGCTTCGGCTGGGTCACCCGGAATCATCCGGATGGCAATAAAAATCACGGTGGCCACGAGCCACAGCAAAATCGCTGCGGCACCGACCCGGCGGGCCAACCAACTGACAATGTGCATAGGTTACTTACTGATCCAACCAGACGTTGTAGTACTTCGGTGCCGCAATGGCAGAGGTCTCACCCATGCCTTGGACATCGGAGGCATAGAGGAAGTGGTTCTGCTGGTCATAGAGTGGCAGCACATAGTAGTCCTCGAGGATGCGCTGCTGAGCTTGCTCATACAGCTCGGCACGTTCTTCCTCGTCGGTGGTTTCTTGTGCGTCCACGAGCATCTGGTCAACTTCGGGGATATCGACTTGCGCATTATTGGCAAAGTAACCAGAGGGCGCCGGTTCGATCGAATCGGAATGGTACAGGGTACGCAGTGTCGACGGTCCAACCTTCGTGTAGGGGGCCGAAACCAGATCGTAGTTGTGCTCGGCCAGATCCGCATACCAGCTGGACAGATCCAACAGGTTGATCTGCATATCAAAGCCGACCTCGGACGCTTGGGCCTGGAACTGTTCAAACAGCGACTGTTCGGCAGGTACCGACTGGTTCGTTGACACTGGCATCACGATCTCGAGGCGCTCGCCGTCTTTCATCCGAACGTTGTCATCATCGCGTTCGGTCCAGCCGGCTTCATCGAGGAGCTCATTGGCTTCGTCGGCGCCCTGAGTGAACAGTGATTCATCGGAATAGCCCAGTGGCTCAACCGAGGACAGTAGTGAGTATGAGCGTGGTGCGGTATCAAAGAACAGGGCCTCGATACCACCGTTGACGTCGACGGCACGCATGAATGCTTCACGTACCAGCTGATCATCGAATGGTGCCTGGGACGAGTTGAGTTCTACACGGTTGGACGCTCCCGGACGCGGTGCATCCAGGTGGCCGATGTTGGCATCTTCGGCCGATTGGATCGTATCTGGCTGAGCGTTGTCGATGACGTGGACTTCACCGGATTGCAGTGCCGCATAGCGGGTGGCTGCTTCCGGGATCATGCGCCAAGTAATGCCGTCGAGGTAGGCCACTTCCTCTGCGCGGTCGTTTTCAACCGGCTGGACGTAGTCTTCGTTGCGCACCAGGTTGATCTGCTGTTCGCGTTCCCAGGAATCCACCTTGAACGGACCTGTGCCCACGGGGTCTGCACAGTTTTCTTGGACATCACGAGCCAGGGCATCGGGTGATTGGATAGCCGTCCAATGCATGGACAGCGATTCTTCTATCGCGTTATCCGGTGCGGAAAGATGCAGGTCCGCGGTGAGCTCATCGACGATTTCGACTTCTTCAACTCGCTCCACAGCCAAAAACCCGGTCGATGAGGCTGTCTCTGGATCCTGGAGGTGCTCGATATTGGCTTTGATGGCCTCCGACGTGAGCTCGGTACCATCGTGGAACGTAATGCCGTCGGTCACGCTGATGGTGTGGGTCAGCCCATCGTCGGATACCTCAGAGGTCTCAGCCAACCAGGGGATGGTCTCGCCGTTTTCGTCTTTGGTAAACAGCGTTTCGAGGTACTGAGTTGCGATGAGCCCCTGCGGGTAGTTGCCGCCGTAGTGGGGATCCAGGCAATCGGGTTCGGCGTCACCGGATGCATACATGAGTGTGCCACCGGATTGTGGCTCACCGGCTGGTTCACCGTCTGCCGAGTCTGTGTTGCCACAGCCTGCGAGCACGAGGCCGCTGATTGCAGCAGTGACCAGGATCTTCAAATGTGAGGATGAGAATTTTGCCATAGCGAATACTCTACGGCTTCGTACCTGCAGGCGCCGTCCAAAAGGTCACATCGTCACAGACGTTCGATACCAACGAAACCTGCGCCCTGGATCACCGACGGCGCGTCATAAAGCTCGAGGAGAACGGGCTGAGCGTGCCGGGTAGGTTATGCAGGTTCAGTGGTTCGGCAGAAGCTTCCGAGGTGTTGTTCGGGCTGAAGCGATGCTCGTCCAGCAGTTCTGCCAACACTGCCGAGGCGGTCAGTAAGACAACGTTACGCCCCGGGCACAGACCCGGCCCGCCACTGAATGGTACCAGCGGCCAATCGGTGTCGTCGCGGTCTGTCAGCCACAGTTTCGGGGTGAACCGGTGGGCTTCGGCAAGCGTTTCGTCATCCCTATGAAAGAAAGGTGCAAAGACCACCATCGACGTGCCGGCTGCCAAGCTACCGCTGCGCCAGGTCGTGGACTCCGTGGTGTCGCGCAGAATGAGCGGGGTAGTGGGCCATAACCGAAGTGATTCGAGCATCGTGGCACGCAACAGCGGTACATCTGGGAAGTGCGTGACGGCTTCGTTACGGGCCGCCTCAGTAGTCACAGGATCGGCGGCTAGCAGACTGAGTGCACGGAATGCGGCCCAAGATGCCGCGTCGAAAGCAAAGAGCCACTGCGGGAGCTGTTGCTCGGGCACAGTGTTTTCGGTGGCTGGGGTCTGAGCAGCCATGGCGGCCAGACTGCCGGGTTCTGCGCGATTGAGGTAGGCGCGCACGCTGTTCAAAAAACGCTTGCGTTGCTTGCGATGCTTGGGCGCCAGATACGCTAGGTTGCCGCGCGCTCGCAGCTGGTTCAGATCGTTGGTCACCTGCTCATCATCGCGGGCCGCATTGCCCAGGGTGATGCGACGGACAATCCGTCACGACATTGTGCTGAAGGCCTCCCAATCGAGCGTACCGGTGAAATCCAGGTGGCCACGCAGCGCTTCAACTTCCTCGCGGATCGCTTGCGTCATCGTCTCCGCGTGCGAATGTATGGTCTTGCCAGATTCCAAGGCCCGTTCATTAAACGGTCTGCGCTCTCGACGTGCACTGGGCGAAGAGACCAACGCCCCTGCTGGTTGGAAATGGTTCAGTGCACCCCGCTTCTCCAAGGAAGCCGGGCTGAATGGCTCCGGTGTTTCGTTGAGTACGCGGTGTACATCATCCGGGTTGAGTAGCAGCGCCACTCGGCGGCCTGGGGTGAGACGCACTTGCACGGGACCGTCACCGTATTTTGCCCGTAGCCGTTTCATTTCATCCACACCGGCGGCATCCGCATCGAACCGCTCGGCCAGGTTCACAGCATTGGGGCGACGGATGATCGGTCCTTTGATCACCGGGGAAGCTAGCACGCGAGCCAACACCCGAGCGTGCTCGACGGCATTGAGCATAGGCACTACATGGTCATGGGCCTTCGAACGGTGCTGCATCATAGTTCCACGGTAGCCGGTGAGCTGCAGCGCAGATACCTTCGAGGCACGCGCTAACGTGTGGTTAGGGCTGCGCGGTCAGGTGGCGAAGTGCCTCGAGGTGCTGCTCATAGGCGCGGGATCCTAGCTCCGTCAGAGAAACCCAGGTTCGTGGGCGGCCCAGACCACCGGATGCACCCGGCTGTTGCTGCAGGTAACCGGCGTCTACGAGTCGTTTGATGTGTTTACTCAACGCCGAGTCACTCAGATCGGTGATCTGCTTCAACGTTTGCGACTCCACGGCGTTCGTGGCAGCGAGAACCGCACAGATTCGCAAACGCGGCAGTTCGTGAATTAGCGGGTCCAGGTGTGGGCCATCTTGGGAATCCGTCATGGCATAGGCTCCCGCAGCTCGGCGCGTAGCGTGCGGTCGTAGGCTCGTCCCAGGATGCTAATGAGTACTACAGCGATGATCGCCAGGATCCAAGGAGCCCAGTTCAACCCCAGGAGGCTGCCTAGCACGGGTGAAGTAATGAGAATTATGCCCACAACAATTGCTAGTAGTCGCAGTAAACGCCGACCTTTCGCCCGTCCGGTCACCGCATATTCTCCTATCAGATCCACGCCAGACAACCGCCGATATGTGAAGGCAAGACCAACCATGCCAAGAACCGGCAAAGTTCCGAGAAAGATGCCAACGGTGCCGAAGGTTTTCCCTAACAGGAGCGCCGTCAGCCCCACAAGGACGCCTAATGTCGGGTGGTACCACCACGGTGTGTAAATTTTGTCTGCTAATTCACTGCGGGCCCCGGCGACGGCGGAGTCGTTCGGTTTGAGATAGCCGACCGTGAACACGGACCGGAGCGTTTCCTAGACGCGCTAGCCGCAAACTACATGTCTTTCACCGGCTGCGCCGCTGAGGACGTAGACGCCGTAATCGTTGAAACCGAAAGCGGGTCGCATTCTGTGACGCGGGATCACTGCGGTTAGATACAAAGGTCGAAACGAGACAGGCGTAACGGGGGAAGCCTCGGAGGAAGATTTCTAGGCCAGCACTGTGGCGCATTGTAAATTTTAGGACCTTGAAAGATGTGGCGGTTGATGTCACGGTGGAGAGACTACTCAACTCACTCACATCGACCTCGTAACAGGATACAACCTATGAATACGACCCCTCGCACATCTCGGCTCCGGCCTCTAGCTATAGGTGGGGTTATTACAGTGACTCTAATGGCCGTTACCACTGTGTTTCTCTCGTCAGGCGTGATACAACCTGATGAAAAAGTACACGAGCTGTCTTTGGAATCGTCGCCGTCGGCAGAAGGTACGCCACTCATGGCGGACCCCCTCACCGAACGACTATTGAAGCATCAACGTTTAGACAGTGAGACTGAGGAATCCTTTGCCCCCATTCCTCCGGACCAAGATCCGCCACGAGAACGGTATGTGGAGTCCTTTACCGAAGAAGAAAATGCACTACTGAACTCCGATGAACCAACCCTTGTTGAAGTAGATTCCTTTACCGGCGACATCATCAGCGTTGAAAAGCGCGACCATTCTATCCCTGTGGCCTTCAGGTGATGAGTACGCGAATAGACTTCTCAGGTTTAGCGTATTGAGACTTCCTCTCAGGCGAGGTTCCTGAGAGGCCTGCAAAGGACTATGAAGGCCCGGACTTTTCCACAGGACTACAGGAGATTTTGATGACAGCATTTCCCAAGCGCCTCCTATGGTGGGGCGTTGCCTTGATGATTCTGGGTGCCCTGGCTCACATCGTCTCTACCAGTGCTGCTTTGCAGTCGTCTATAATTTCCGAGCCAGTAGGCAACTCGTGGTATTTTTGGGCGTTCTCCCCAACCTTGATCATTATTCAAAATGCCGCGTTTCCTTTAGGAGCGGCATTAATTGGGGCCTCACTGGTGATTCGATACCTCAAGCAATCACAATCGGCACTGCCTCAGCAACAAACCGAACGCGACGAACCCTATAACAACTGCTAGGACGCGACGTCGATACGGCACTTCGCTCCGCCGGGCGGGTCGTGCCATGAGAAATGTTTTGATCGGCCTTCGAACATGGGCCACGACCTTCTCAGATGAAGCCTGGCGAGCCGGTCATAGGGCAGGCATCATCTTCAGTTGGCTATTGGCTGCGGTAGCGGTTGTGTCATTCGGGATTGGCATATGGCTCATTCAGCGGGAGAATCCACCGACTGATCTTATCGTTTCGTTTTACACGCTAGGAACGTTAGTCACCACGCTCGTCGTGACTGGCCTTATGATTCTGTCCGCACATAAGGCGGCGAAAAAAGTCGCTGGTGAACAAGTATTGGCGGAGGAAGGCGATGAGATTGAGGCGTTCATCGCCGAACAGTATGAAAATGGCTGAAAACAGCACAGGAGGATCTGCCACAGTTGACCATGTCGCACTAGTCGCGTTGAGTCAGATCTAACGCTGATCTTGCAAGCTGGAAAAACAATGATTGTTCATCTGTGTTGATGCCAGCAGCGTCTTCGGTTGCGGCTTGAACTACGAGCACATAGCTTTCGCCAGACGAATCTTCTACGTACCAGCTACCTGCAAGGACCCCAGGGGAAGAACCACCTTTAAACCCTACGTAGTCCCACGAATGCTGCCCGATGCCAGGATTTTCACTGAGAATCTCACGTACCACGGCGTCGTCTTGTTCCTGCAGAGCGACGTGCACTTTTGCGATGTCGTGTGCCGAGGCAAACCATTCCACGCCGTCTGGCCAGAGCGGATCGCCGCCGACCGCAACATCATGTTGCCCGATCTCTTGATGTTGTAGCTCATCCAACAGCGCCCGTTGTTCTTCAGTGGAGCCTGTGGCCCACGATTCGAAGTATTCTGGCTCGCTCCAACCGATCTGAAATAGCTCTCGGGTTGTAAGAAATGGAAACATCATTTCCGGGTCGTGGTGACCTGCATGCTTCACCGCTGTTTCAACAGCGTCTCTACCGACTGCGTGGACCAGCATATCGGTCGCTGTGTTATCGCTGAGCTCAATCATTTTCGTTGCGGCCTCACGCACCGTCACCTCAGTACCATCGGGTTCATCCTGCAGTTCTCCCGAAGGCAGGCTTCGATTTTCTGCAGTCACTGTGAGGGCTGTATCCCAACTCAGGTCGCCCATTCCAATTGCATCGGATATTGCGAGAAGGACATACAGCTTAAACACGGAACCGAGCGGGGCTGGCTCGTCGGCGTTGCGATCCATCAGGGGAGCGGACGCATCGTCAGTAGATAAAATCAGTGCCCGAACCTGAGCAGGAAAATCACCAAAAGCTTCATTGAGTTCATCCAGTGACTCCGGTGCTCTTCAACCGTCGGAAGTGGTTTCACCAAAGAAGAGCCCAGTGATCATGCCATCAGCATCTAACGACAGGGTCATATCGACCGGTGCCGAAACGGGACTCGTCAGGGTTGTCACAGCTTGGCGGTCGCCCCCTTCATACCCGGTCACGGTGAAGGGCTGGGCGGGACGCACATTCTGATTCAAGAGCTCAACAAGTTCTTCGACGGGGACTTCGGCGGTAAAGCTGGAATGCAGGGCATCTTCCCATTCTTCAGCCGTAGTATCTGCGTCTGCGTTGAGTATCTCAACAATACGCTGAGTCTCTTGACCAACTGCAGTATCCTCGGGGATTTGGACGGCTTCATCGGCAGGAGCTTCCTGAGCGACGCTTGGTTCGTCAGAGGCTTCTGAGGGAGCATCTGACGACGAACATGAGGCCAAAGCAACGGCTGCGCTCGCGGCAAGCGCACTTATAAGCCCTGATCTGCAAAGTCGTTTCCTGAGTGTCAATGAATCCTCCTGCGGGGTGTGGTGTGAGTCTCTCAGCGGACGATACTACATGGCCAGCGTAGGGAGAAGTGGCACTTGACTTGCGTGGAAACAGGTCGTTCCACGAAAAGTCCAATACACAGAACGATCCTTCCAAGCCCAGCCGCTAGGCTGGCCGCATGCAGCAGTTCAATACGTTACCTGTGCGGCGACTTGAGGAGGATCCACGTGCTCCTCTGGAACGGAGCACGTGGCCTGCGACGCTTGCATCGGTCCAACAGATTTTAGATCACGGTCTAGATCTGGGTTCCATAACGATCTTTGTCGGCGACAACGGAACGGGAAAATCCACGATCGTTGAGGCACTGGCCCGCCGCTTTTGGTTTGAACCCCGAGGGTGGGACTCATTCTGCCGTGCACTCCACTCGGCCAACGGAGTCAGACCTCGTCAAGCATCTACAACTGGTGCGTGGGTTGGGAGCGTCGAAACGGGGTGTGTTCCTTCGGGCAGAAACCATGCACGGACACTTTAGCTATCTCGAAACTCTTGGTCCAAGCTCGCTGCACGACCAAAGCCACGGTGAAGCGTTCCTCGACTTTGTTTCCTCCCGTTCGGGTATTTCTGGTCTATGGGTCCTGGATGAACCGGAATCGGCGCTATCTTTTGCAGGGTGCCTAACACTAATCAATATGCTGCGAGCGCTAAAAACAGAAGGTTCGCAGATCGTGTTAGCGACACATTCTCCAATTCTGGCAGCACTTCCAGAAGCTGAACTGTACGAAGTGGGCGCGTGGGGTCTGCATCGATCCGCGTACGACGATCTTGAGGTCGTTCAGAACTGGCGGCTCTTTCTCAATGCGCCTGAACGGTACCTACGCCACCTCGAATGACGCGGTTCTTATACTGTGCTCGGTTTCGGCCGTGACGAAAAGGCCTTTGCAGGTTGTACCCCGGTGGGTATGCTTGCCGCATGGCAACTACAGACCTAACCCAAGAATCTTTTGAAAAAACTATCCAGGACAATGACATTGTGCTCGTAGACTGGTGGGCCGACTGGTGCGGCCCATGCAAGATGTTTGCACCGGTCTATGAGGAAGTCTCTCAGGAACACGATGACATCGTCTTCGGCAAAATTGATACCGAAGATCAGCAGCAGCTGGCCGCAGCAGCAGGTATTTCTTCGATTCCAACCCTGATGGCCTTCCGTGAAAACGTCCTGGTCTTTTCCCAGCCAGGCGCAATTAACCAGCAGCAGCTCGGCCAGCTCATTGAGCAGGTTCGTGGCCTCGACATGGAAGATGTGCACAAGCAGGTTGAAGAGGCTCGTGCGCAGTCCGAGCAGAGCGCCAACTAACGACCCCGAAAATCGGTGGCCGCCATGCGCGGCCCGAAACGCGAAAAGCGGATCCCCGAGGCATAGATCAGTCTGACGAGACGCTGCCGGTGACCGGACCAGGGCTCAAGGAGCTCTAACATCCCGTCATCATCGGTGCGTCGACCCGTCAGTGCTTCGCCGACGTGGTGAGCCAGGTGGAAATCTCCCACCGCCACCAAATCGGCGGCCCCGTGGGTCCGCTGAAGTGCTTCTGCGACTGTCCACGGACCAATCCCGTGCAAGCTATTGAGACCTTTTTCAATCGCATCGATTCGCTGACTCGACAGCCGGTTCAATGCAGAAGCGCGCGAGGCAACAGTCTTTAACGTGCGCGCTAAAAAGGGTTGTACCCACCCCGCATGCCACTGCCACGACTGAATCTGCATGACCGACTCGGGATGTGGCGCAAGTTTTGGTGCCGGCTCACCAGCAGGAGATTCCTCGCCAAACGTATCGGCCAACCATCGCCATGTCGCGCGTGCCTGCTGTTGCGTCACCTTTTGCTCCAACACCACAGTGAACAGCTCATCGAGTAATTGTCCGGTCGCCATCAGGCGCATGCCAGGGTTTCTTCTCCTGGCTTCGACCACCTGATGGGGGAGCAGATGCGCGGTGTCAGTTAACAGTGCATCAAAAGCAGCCCAACCTTCCAGCGCCTCGTCATCAACACCCAGCAAAACTGGCATGCGCTGCACCACCGCATCGATCGCATCGTGATCACCATGCGCCCAGACGTGATAGCGAATATCTGCCGGGACAACGACCGATGACGGGTGCGCAATTGCCACGGTCACAGGGCCTGTAGAAGCGGGACGGAAGGACAACCAGCTGACACCATTGCCACTGGCTGCCGTTGGATCACCGGCGCCGCGCACCAGAGGTGCCATATTGGCCGCAACATCCACGGGAACATGAGGTGTCAGCACAGCAGAATAATCTGGTTGCTGAGTAAACTTCATGGCGATTTATAACCTCTTTCTCACCGTGCAATGGCCACACAAGGTACCGTGGTGGTCATGAGCCAAAATCAGCCTACGCCAGTCACGCCCAAGTACGCAGATACCATCCTGGATTTGATCGGCAATACGCCGTTAGTCAAACTCAATTCCATTGGATCAGAAGTAAAACCTACCATTCTGGTCAAGTGTGAGTTCATGAATCCGGGCGGTTCTATTAAAGACCGTATTGCGCTGAAGATGATCGAACGAGCCGAAGCCGAAGGCAAACTGTCGGCAGGTGGCACCGTTGTGGAACCAACCTCCGGCAACACCGGGGTCGGCCTGGCCATGGTGGCACAGCAGAAAGGTTATCGTTCCGTCTTCATCACCCCGGATAAGGTCGCCCAAGAAAAACGCGATGTGCTCAAAGCCTACGGCGCCGACGTCGTCGTCTCGGAAAGCTCCGTCCCGCCGGAATCAGACAACTCGTACTACGGCATTACCAACCAGCTGGAAGAATCCATTGAAGGTGCCTACCAGCCAAACCAGTTCTTCAACTCGGCTGCCCCAGAATCCCACTACGAGACGACCGGCCCAGAAATTTGGGAAGATACCGCGGGTCAGCTGACACACGTGGTGATCGGTGCGGGCACCGGTGGGACGATGACCGGCACAGGCCGCTACCTACATGAGGTTTCAGCAGACCGTCAGGACGGCCCGGTACAAGTCGTTGTGGCCGACCCCTCGGGCTCCGTCTACTCCGGTGGGCAGGGCCGCCCATACTTTGTTGAAGGTGTTGGCGAAGACATGTGGCCGGGTAACTACGATCCCGAGGTTCCAGACGCCATCCACGCGATTACGGATGCTGAAGCATTCCACTATTCGCGCCGCCTGGCAGCAGAGGAAGGCATTCTGGCCGGTGGGTCATCGGGCATGGCGATCGCCGCTGCGCTCAAAGAAGCCGAAAATCTGACCGAAGATGATCTCATGGTCGTCATTCTGCCGGATTCGGGACGTGGTTACCTGGGCAAGATTTTCTCCGAAACCTGGATGCAATCCCACGGTTTCGACATTGCGGCGCCCGCACCGGTCGCGCCAGCACGCATCGGTACCGCCTACTTGGATGGCACTGATCCCGACACGGCACAACAACAGCAACCATCCGCCGATGTGGCCGGTATGTCCACCCAGGTGGGAGAGCTGTTGGCCAAGAAAGCTGCCTGGCTCCCCGGGTCGCTGCCCGAAGTCGTGGTCGCCGTCTTAGACGCCCCGGTTGCAGACGCAATCTCGACCATGAATCGCTACGGCATCGACGCCATCCCCGTGGTCGGAGGAGTCCAAGACCAATACCGCATCGGTGAAGTCCGCGGTGCCGTCACGGTGCGTGACCTCATGAACCAACTGGCCACCGGCGTGATTACCGCCGAAACCACACTGGCCGATGTCGAACTTGCCGCCCTGCCAAAGGTCGGTGCCGTCACCCCGGTCGCAGACGTGAAAACCGTCCTGGATGACACACCAGCGGCGCTGGTCACCCGCGACGGCAACATTGCCGGCATCGTCTCTGCCCATGACATTTTGATGCACCTGATCGAACAATAAACAGCCCAGGAGAATCCCCATGTCTTTCATCGATAAACACAACTCCGGGTTCAACACCCGGGCCGTGCACACAGGTCAAGAACTCGATCCCGTCTACGGTGCAGTCGTGCCACCGATTCACCTGTCATCTACGTACGCGCCAGAAGCCATCGGCAAACTGCGCAAAGGCTATGACTACGGCCGTGGCACCAACCCGACCCGTGACGCGTTGCAAGACCAAATCGCTGGATTAGAAACCGGACACTCTGATACTGGTTTCGCCTACACCTTCTCATCGGGTTTGGCCGCAGAAACAGCGCTGCTCATGGCAGCTTGCCAGCCCGGCGACCGCGTTGTCGTCGGCAATGATGTCTATGGTGGCACGTATCGTTTACTCGAAAAAGTGTTGGGTCCGTGGAACCTGCAGCACCAGGTTGTCGACATGTCCGACCTGGATCAGGTGCGCAATGCGCTCGCGACCGGCAAGACTCGGGTGTTGTGGGTCGAAACCCCAACCAATCCGATGATGAAAATTGCCGATATCGCAGCCCTGGCGCAACTGGCACACGAATACGACACCCTGTTGGTCGTCGACAACACGTTTGCCACTCCGTACTTGCAGTTGCCGCTGAAACTCGGAGCCGACGTGGTGGTGCACTCGACCACCAAGTATATGGGCGGGCACTCCGATACCATCGGCGGGGCAGTCGTGACCGAGAACGAAGCGCTCGCACAGGCCATCAACTTCCAGCAGTTTGCTGCCGGCGCCTCGAATTCGCCGATGGACTCCTACCTGGTCACCCGCGGCCTGAAGACCCTGGGTGTCCGCATGGATCGTCACGTGCAAAACGCTCAAGCCATCAGCCAGTGGTTGGTCGAACACCCCGGCGTGGAAAAAGTTCACTACCCTGGTCTCGAGGACCACCCCGGCTACGAGATCGCCAAAAAACAGATGACGGGCTTTGGCGGCATGGTCTCCGTGCAGTTCAAAGCAGGCGTCGAAGCAACCCGCAAAGTGGCAGAGTCCACGCACGTGTTCCGACTGGCAGAATCCCTTGGCGGCGTAGAGTCCCTGTTGAACTATCCAACGGCTATGACACACGCCTCAGTTGAAGGCACGGAACTTGCTGTACCCGGCAATTTGATTCGGTTATCTGTAGGAATTGAAGACATAGATGATCTAATCGGTGACCTCGACCAAGCGTTGAAGGGCCTTTAAGCTCACACCGATTATACGTTTCGCCGGATTTGGCTTAGACTAGAACAGCTCAGCCAGATCCGGCTTCTTCCTTTTAACCTTCAACTCCAGTCAATGGGACTGTTGAGTGGTACGTAGCGTGTATTGCAAGGAACATACCCGGATCCTTCAACACCTTACGAAACCTAGGAAGTCTTTTTGACCGAACAATCTTCGCTGCCCGAAACCGAAACTACATTCGATTCACTCAACCTTGCCGATCCAGTCACTAAAGCACTGGGGACTCTCGGCTATGAAACACCATCACCAATCCAGGCTCGCACTATTCCGCTGCTGCTCGAAGGCCGCGACGTTGTCGGACTGGCACAAACCGGTACGGGTAAAACTGCAGCATTTGCGCTGCCTGTCCTTTCCAAATTGGCCGAAGCCGACCAGACATATAAGTCACCACAGGTACTGGTCCTGGCCCCAACTCGTGAACTCGCACTGCAAGTAGCCGAGGCGTTTAGCTCATATGCCGAGCATGTCCCGTCAGCATCCGTTGTTCCCGTCTACGGCGGTTCTTCCTACGGTCCACAGCTGGCCGGTCTTCGCCGCGGTGCAGCCATCGTGGTGGGTACGCCAGGCCGTGTTATCGACCACCTGGAGAAAGGCTCGCTTGATCTAAGCGACCTGAAATACCTTGTACTCGACGAAGCAGACGAAATGCTGCGCATGGGCTTTGCCGAGGATGTTGACCGCATCCTGTCATCGGCTCCGGAAGACAAGCAGACAGCACTCTTCTCTGCCACCATGCCCAAGGCCATTCAGCGCATCACCGGTGACTACCTCAAAGACCCGGTTCAGGTGCACGTTGATGGTCAGTCCAAACCGGCACAAAACATCCGTCAGCGGTACCTTCAGGTCACCCAGCCGTGGAAGCTCGAAGCGATGACCCGTCTTCTTGAGACGGAAAACACCGACGGTATTATCGCATTCGTGCGCACTCGAAACATGACCGAGGAACTCACCTCCAAGTTGGTAGCACGCGGTTTCACCGCAGCGGCCATCTCGGGTGACATTCCCCAGAACATTCGTGAAAAGACCGTCGAAGACCTCCGAAAAGGTCGCATCGACATTTTGGTTGCTACTGATGTGGCAGCACGCGGACTCGACGTTGAACGCATCAGCCACGTGGTCAACTACGACATCCCACACGACACTTCCTCATATGTGCACCGCATTGGGCGTACGGGACGCGCCGGCCGTCAGGGCGACGCCATCCTGCTGATGACCCCACGCGAACGCTACTTGCTGCGTTCGATAGAAAAAGCAACCAAGCAGTCCGTTGAAGAGATGCAGCTGCCAACACTGGATGAGGTCAACGCCTCCCGCCGCGCAGCATTTTCTGAAGACATCACCAAGACCATTGCTGCGCATGCCGAAGACGAAGAACTGTCGGTCTACCGCGATTTGGTCTCCAACTACATTGAACAACACGATATCGCCGCGGTTGATATCGCAGCTGCATTGGCGTTGATGGCTCAGGGCGGCCGCCCACTGGAAGCTGATGAACCAGATCTGCCACCGTTGAACCTGCGAGGACGTCGCAAAGAGCAACAGGGTGCTGAACGCGGCAGCCGTCCAAAGCGTGCGACCAAAGAAGGCCACGCAACCTATTGGATCGCCGTTGGACACAAGGACCGGGTCGGGCCAGGCAACATCGTGGGCGCTATTGCCAACGAAGGAAACTTAGATATTTCCGATATTGGTGACATCACTATCCGCCCGACCTTCTCACTGGTTGAACTGCCAGAAAACCTGTCACATAAACAGGAGAATGCGCTGAAGAATGCCACCGTTGCAGGTCGTAAACTCAATCTGCGCTTGGACCGCGGCGCGCCTTCAGGAGGGTTCTCTCCGCGCGGCTCGCAGGGCGGCGGATCCGACTCGTCACGTGGTCAAAAGAAGAAACAGCGCTGGTCCAAAGCCAAAAAACGCCAAGAACAAAACTACTAAAATATTGCCAACGTGATGTTGCGCATAAACGAGTATAGTGATTTTGCCTTTTGATCATTTGTTGGTAAAGTCTTATCTCGTTGCCCCGATAGCTCAGTGGTAGAGCGCCATCTTGGTAAGATGGAGGTCCCGGGATCGATTCCCGGTCGGGGCTCTGATGTGAATAGCCTGCGTGGTTCGCAGGCTATTTTTATCTAAGGCCAGTTCACGCTGGTATGGCTGTGTAGCTCAGTTGGTGAGAGCGCACGACTCATAATCGTGAGGTCGACGGTTCAAGTCCGTCCACAGCTACAGAAAAAACGACTCCCGACTTGGCGTTATGCTAAGTCGGGAGTCGTTTTTGCTTAACCTAAACTGTTGGAATGCACATCGGGTTAATGGACAAAACGTGTGCTTTTTTACGGCGTGTCAGCGTGTTCGTCCGCCCCATCCTTGTTGGATTCCGTTGCCGTCTTGGGTGCTGAATGCGGTGTCGTAGAGTGCTGGTCCGATACGTTCGGGTGGCGGCTGTTTGGTCTTAGGTTTTGTGGTGGTGTCCCAGTGCTGGGCAGTCACGAAACTCCATGGATCTGTTCTGAGCGTGTATTTAGTAACAGCTGTCTGGGCTTCGGGAAACAGCGGTCTGACGACCGGGTAACACCCGGATGACCATCCAGTAACAGTGACGCGTGGTTAATCATCCGGGTGCTGGATTCAGCAATTAGTCATGCTGTTGTTGGTAGTGGCGCATATTGGGTCCGTTGAGCTGGATGAACTCTGCTGAACTCGTGGCCGGCAATGCACCAATTGATTTTGTTGTCCTCATCACCGTGACGGGACGTGATGAGTTGGATTTGGAAGCAAATTGTGCAGATATGTTGTCCAAAGCAGTGCAAGCAAATTGTGAGTTGCGACCGGTATTTGCAGAACAGGATGCTGGGTTTCTAGCCTCAGCGTTGCCGTTTGGAAGGGTGGATATGTCATGAGTGAGCCGACTGTTGAGCTGTTTGACGTATATGAGGAAGACCGGAAAACACGTCGCCAAGCCAAAGCTGTTCGACGCAAGCAACACAAGATTCATAAGCAAAGGGTCAGGGCCAGCCGTCGAACGGAAATTGAGCCCATGCCCTCCCCAACCTGGGGAAGTGGCGGTCAGAACCGTCCTCAGTCACTACGCGGAGCTGTGCGACTCAAAGTGCGAGGAATCCCAACGACCACGCACACAGCGGCGACAGCGTATCCATATGTGGCAGGCCCGTCCTTAGGCCCAGGGGGTATCTACCTAGGCTATGACCTGAATGGTGGCGGCGCGTTTTGTTTCGATCCATGGGATCTTTACAAACGTGGCATTATCTCGGGCATGGCAATGCTGTTGTTTGGACAAGTTGGAACAGGTAAATCGTCGCTTGCAAAATCATTTGCCTGTCGTCAGGTGAAGGCAGGACGTAAGCTTTCGGTTGCCTCAGACAAAAAAGGCGAATGGACGCCTGTTGTCCATGCTCTCGGCGGCGAGGTCATCCAGGTCGGCCCAGGCCTTTCGACACGACTCAACCCACTTGATCCAGGAACAAGACCATCGGTGAATCCACGCGGGGAACCAATGCGTGAAGATGAATGGGAAATGATCGTCCGCACGAGACGAATGGCTACGTTGGAGACGCTGGTTAAGATCCTCATCAATAGAGATTTGAGTCCAGCAGAACACAGTGTCGTAGCAAAAGGCTTGCATGACGGTGTGCGCGCCAGAGCTCAGTATGAACAAGCGGTGGTAATCCCTGATGTCATCAATCAACTATGGGATCAAAAACACAAGGCCCAAGATCAGTTGATCATCGATGCAGCTATGGAGATGGCTATGACCCTGCAACGTGTGACCAGTGGTGATCTAGCTGGCATGTTCGATGGTGAAACGAGCGTGAATTTTGACGCTGATGCACCAGCAGTATCTGTTGATACGTCCGCCCTACGAGGAGCGTCACCGGACGCGATCCGCGTCGTAAATGCATGTGCTGGAGCTTGGACAGAAGCCATGGTCACGACCTCCGACGGCGGACAACGCGTCGTGGTGTATGAGGAAGGCTGGGACAATATTTCCTCGGAAGCCGATCTGCAACGGATGATGGAATCGTGGAAAATGGCACGCGCCTACGGCATTTTCAATATCTTGGTATTACACAAAATCGCTGACCTTGATATGGCTGGCGACAAGGGCTCCCGTATGACAGCTATGGCAAAGTCCTTGTCGGCCGATGCAGACGTGAAAGTCATTTATCGGCAAGACCAATCGGCGCTGAAAATCACGTTAGAAGAACTGGACCTATCCTCACTTGAGCGCAGCATCTTAAAATCGCTGGATGATGGCGTTGGACTGTGGCGATTAGGTCAATCATCATTTCAAATCAAAAATGAGCTCACCAATGCTGAGAAACCCTTATTTGATACTGATGAGCGCATGGGCATCAAAAGCGGCGAGGAGGGTGCTTGATGTTACGGGAGACGCAAAGTACATCAAGTGTAAATCAGTGGTTGCCTTTGGCAGTTCTGGGGGTTGCAGCCGCATATGTAGGGTATGTAGTCACTGGCCAGACGGCCAACCGTATAGCGTGTGGCAGTTGGGCTAACCCAGAAAATATTGTTGATCCACTCCTCTTTAGCGTGACATCTGACCCATCAGTTTTTGGTCAAGCACAACAGTGTTCCGCTGAAGCATCCGGCACATGGATTGCAATGTCGTTGTACTTGGTGGCGTTGATCGTCACAGTGTCGCTGGCAGTCTTCGGTTGGTTGCGGTACCAGCATTCAGACAAGGCGTTCATCAAGGAATTGCGCCGTCGTGATGGTTTTGCTCGGGGTCCGGAAATTAGGCAGGCTGTCGGGCCAGGAGCAGCCCGGAAGCGGACCAAAAAAGTGCGACTTACGATGAGTCGCCCGAAAGCGAAAGACGGGGCGCTGCGTTTAGGAGAAGCAGAAGGTGTCCCGGTATGGGCATCGTTGGAAGAATCGTTAGCCTTGCTTGGCCCTCCACGGTCAGGGAAAGGTTTGCACCTACTCATTGGCGCAATTGTGGATGCTCCTGGACCGGTTATTACGACCTCATCGAGAGCTGATAATTTAGCAGCTACGTGGCAGCTACGTGCCGAAAAAGGTCCCGTTGCGCTCTTTGATCCACAAGGCTTAACCGGTCTGCCAACAACATTGAAGTGGTCATCGATTACTGGCTGCGACCACCCACGAGTAGCCAACCAGCGAGCCACCAGTTTGATTACTGCGTCAGGGCTAGGGGCATCGTCATCAAATCAAGAATGGAAAGCCCCAGCAGTCACCATTATGGAATGCTTGCTGCACGCAGCAGCGTTGGATAATAAAACCGTGGATGAGCTCATGCGGTGGGGCAATAATCCAGCAGAAGCAATAGAAGCCGTCTTGGATTCAAATCGTCAAGGCAACACCGTGGGCTTCGGCTTCGAGTGGGGTTCGGTAGCCTAGGCCTTTGCGGGGTCGGGTGTTGAGTTCATGGGCGATGTGGTCCAGATCGGTTTGTGAATACCGGCGCAGGCCGGGGCTGCGACCACACCGATGGGGATGCCTGCCCAGTCGGTCATCACCGAGCGTTTGGTGCCTTGCTTGCCACGATCCACCGGGGATCGACCAGCGATTTCCCCACCACATGGTGCTTTGACGATGCACCCATCCACGCACACATCATCCAACTCAAGCCCCACGATGCGGTCGTAGCTATCCAAACAGATTTGCTCCAAAGTAGTGAAGATTCCGGCGGCGATCCATTCGTCGCGGCGGCGTCGGATGGTGGTCTCCGAACAGGTAGTATCGCTGGTCTTCTCATACGAGGCACCCAGCACGAGCACTTGAACCAGCTTGTCGAATACGACTCGGTCTGAGATCCGTGGTCGGTGGGCATCCCAGCGGATGCTCATCAACAATTGGAGGGACCAATGCTTGATATTGGCTCCACAGTGGGTCGATGATGAATAATGGAACAGCAGGCATAGGGACTCCTGGGAAACGATGAATTCTGAACAAATCCATGTTTAACAGGCCCCTATGCCTGCCCTCGCTTAATGACCATTAATGACGCGTTGACTAGCACCTATTGGCGCAAATTCTAAGTATCTTTCGCAGCAATCGTGCTGGATAAGACGTCATCACATTGACCTGGCTCAGCGATACTGCCACCTCCGCATCACGAGATGATTCACCCATAACGACCGTCAGCCCATTAACGCATGTGAATCACAAGATTGAAGCAGCGAACTGAACTGTCAAATAAGTAAAACTGATTGACACTTAAGTTATTTGAACTTTTTCTTCACTACAACTCAGGTTAGTGTGTTCTTGAACACATACTAGAAGTCGTTCCGCAAAAAGGAACAACGACTCGGAGGGAGCTCAGCAAGCACATGTCAGCTAAAGGTAGTAGCCACCAGAAACATCTTTTTGCAACAGCATCAGCGGAGGTGAAGACATACAACCCATCAAAACCCCGTCAAGTTGTCACTCAGTTACAGGAGTCAACTAATTCCGATGTTTCCAGAGCAACAGACCGCGCGCATCTAGCACAGGTTGAGTGGAAAGAGTCGAGTCCAGCAGTTCGCTCTGACTTACTAATGAATATCGGAAATACGCTCAACGCCAATGAAGAGCAGCTCGCTGACCTGATGGTTGATGAGGTTGGGAAGACACGACAAGACGCGCTTGGCGAAGTCAAAAACGCGGCAGCTGTCTTTCGCTTTTATGCAGGTCGTGTGTGGAACCCAACTGGGAAGAAAATCCCTTCATTCCGCCCTGGCGTTAGCCTGAGTACAGAGCGATTTCCTCTTGGAGTAGTCGGCTTGATTACTCCATGGAACTTCCCAGTCAATATGCTCAGTGTCAAACTCGCGCCGGCATTAGCATGGGGTAATGGAGCAGTCGTCAAACCTGCATCTGCAGGCCTAGGAAGCTCCCTCTTCCTGATCGACCTACTTTATGAAGCTGGCCTGCCAGAAGGTCTAGTAACATCCGTGATCGGGCCCGGAGACCGCGTTGGCGGGGCATTAATTGCCTCCCAAGTCATCTCAGGGGTTTCGTTTACAGGTTCCACAGATGTAGGAACTCAAATTGCCCAAAAAATGGCCGCTACAGGCCGTCCATTCCTCGGAGAAATGGGCGGAAAGAATGCCTCTGTCGTGCTAGAGAGTGCGGATCTGGACAACGCTGTTGACACGATTGTGCAATCCGCATTCGGCTTCAGCGGCCAGAAATGTACAGCTACAAGTCGCGTTATTGTCCAAGAAAACGTTGAGAAAGAATTCACTGATCGCCTCCTGCAGGCAGTTCAGCAAATTACTTTTGGGGACCCACAAGAGCAAACCAGCTACGCTGGGCCAATTGCGACCCGTGGCCAATACGAAAAAATCGCTGGCTCTGTAAATAGCGCAGTGAAAAAAGGTCAGGATGTCCTACCTCGCTGGAAGCTGCCTGAAGAGCCAGACGTAGATGGATTTTATATCCAACCTGCAGTTTTGACTGATGTCTCCGCAGACGACGAAGTTTTCCAGGAAGAGATTTTTGGTCCGGTTGTTTCTGTCACCACAGCAAAAGATATTAACGAAGCGATTTCCTTTGTTAACAATTCTCGATTCGGCCTAAGCGCTTCTTTATTCACTCAAGATCCACTGGAAGCACAACAATTTCAGCAAGAAGCAGAGGTTGGCGTTGTAAATATCAATTTGCCAACTACAGGACTCGAGTATCAAGCCCCATACGGTGGATGGAAAATGTCTGGCACATCACACCAAGAGCTAGGCGATGAAGCGATGCTTTTTTACACTCAAGCAAAGTCCTTTGCCACCAAATGGTAATCATCAACGAACCAGTCGGCGTTTTCAAGAAAAAGACTTGAGGCTTTATATGAAACACTCAAAAACGAAGAACATCTTAAAATTGGCAGGTGCAGGTCTCGCAGCAACCATGTTCATAACAGCTTGCGGCAGCGACTCTTCCCCTGAATCTGGTGACACAGAAACCATAAATATGTCACTGGACTGGAACGCCTATATGGCTTACCACGCGCCTATTCTCTTAGGACTTGAAGAAGGGATCTTTGAAGAGAACGGTGTAGCTATCGGCGAGCTCACGTTACCGGGTGGATCAGGTGATGCCGTTTCCGAAATTGGTGCAGGAAGAACAGATATGGGGTGGGTTGATCTATCCACCGCTTCCGCAGGGATGCTGCAAGATGTTCCAATCACTTCAGTCGCACACACTATGGACGTAAACGCGACTGGTCTTACCGCACTAGATAATACTTCCCTCGAAGGGATCGAAGACCTCAAAGGAATGAGCATTGGCTCCACGCCAGGCGGATCTGATTCAACACTAATTGACGCCTTCCTGAACGCGAATGATCTCACAAAAAATGACGTGGACATCGTAAATCTCCCAGGTGATGGAAAATTTCCAGCACTTATGACTGGCGATGTCGATGCAATTAGCGGTCAAGAATATTATTATTCAAGCCTCATCCAACAAGAGGGACAGGAAGCTAACGGCATTCTATATGGAGAACTGGGGCTTGAAGGATTGCTAGATCATGGCTTTGTGGCAAACAACCAGTTCATGGAAGATCATCCAGAAACTGTTACTAACTTCCTGGCAAGTTACCGAGAGGCTCTAGAGATTACAATCAACGACACTGCAGCAGCTTGCGAGTATGTCGTAGAAGCTTCTGAAGGAACAATGACCCAAGATCTGTGTGAAGCACAATTAAATCTATGGTTACCCCTCACGCAAAGCCCTGATGAAGATGACTGGGGAGTAAATACTCAAGAAGACTGGGAAACAACAGTTCATATCCTTACCGAATACGGTGATGCTGAAGGTGAACGTTCGGTTAGTTCCATGTTCTCTAACGACTTTCTTCAATAAGGGGCCTTACCGATGAAACCAATTGAGATTTCTTGCAAAAATGTTGGCAAAGTCTTCACCGTCGCGAAAGGAACAGAAACGGTCACCGCGCTTGAAGGCGCTGATTTATATATAAAGCCCGGGGAGTTCGTCTCCTTGTTGGGGCCCAGCGGCTGCGGTAAGACAACACTGTTGAGACTCATTTCTGGCTTGGAGGAAGCAACTTCAGGAGAAGTTCTTGTTGACGGGGCACCTGTTCATGAACCCCACCCAGAGATTGGCGTAGTGTTCCAGAATGACCTTCTGATGCCCTGGCGCACTGTTTTAGACAACGTACTCCTCCAAGCTGATATCCGAAAAAATCGAAATCCAGAAACACGCCAGCGCGCCCTGGAATTACTAGAGTATGTGGGTCTTGAAGATTTCTCACACAACTATCCACACCAACTCTCAGGCGGAATGCGACAACGAGTTGGCATCTGTCGGGCCTTACTCCACAGGCCGCGCCTGCTGTTAATGGACGAACCTTTTGCAGCGTTAGACGCGATGACACGTGATCAAATGTCGGTGGATCTATCAGCCGTCGCCAAGCAATCCGGAACAACCATCGTATTCGTGACTCATTCGATTACAGAAGCGGTCTTTTTATCAGACCAAATTTATGTCATGTCCGCGAGACCAGGACGCATAGTGGCAGATTTCGAAATCGATGCCCCAAAACCTCGCGAACTACGACATCGACAGGACCCCAGCTTCGCAAACAAAGTTACCCAAGTTACCGAAGTTTTCGAATCCTTGGGTGTCTTTAAAGGAGCTGCGGCTCAAAGTGAAGGCGGGATTCTATGAGCGCTAATGTAATGAAATCAGAACCACACAATAGACAAGATGTATCAGGCCAGAAACAAACTCACTCAAACAAAAAAACAGGTAGAACTTCAAAACAGAAACGAAGCAAAGTACTTCTAACTCGATATCCGTGGATAGCGCCTGTCTCTGCCTTACTTCTTGCAGTAGTCGTCTGGGAAATCCTTGTCAGAATACTCGAGGTCCCGGAGTTCCTTTTACCGGCACCGTCAGCTGTATTGGCATCACTATGGGAGAACAGTGGACTCCTCGCAGAACACGCGGTTATCACGCTAAGCAGCACTCTCGTCGGCTTTATCCTAAGCGCAGTTCTTGGTGTGCTTTTGGCTGTGATTATAGTTCTGTGGCCAACAATCGGGGCCGCCATCCTGCCGATCGTTATTGCCTCACAAGTCATTCCTAAGGTTGCGGTTGCACCCTTAATGGTGGTCTGGATAGGCACAGGAATGACCACTTCCATTTTAATCGCTTTCATCACTGCTTTTTTCCCAGTAGTGGTCAACGCCACTTTAGGAATGAAATCAGTCGATCAAATGTCCATCGACCTTTTGAGATCAATGAGAGCGACTAAATGGCAAATCTTTGGCAATCTGCGTTTCCCAAACGCGTTGCCATATATTGTTACTGGCCTTCAGCTCGCGGTGGCGTTCGCCATTGTTGGGACCATTGTAGGTGAATTTGTAGGGAGCAAGGCCGGTCTCGGTTACTTACTTATAATCGCTCAAGGCAATCTAAGAACTGATCTTTTGTTCGCTGGGCTAGTTGTTCTAACCATCATGGGGCTAGTTCTTTACTACGGCGTTGAAGCCATCGGAAAAGTATTGCTACGAAACCGACAGTGAATCAAACACCGCAAATATTACCTCTTATAAAGAAGTCTGAAAGAAAACTCAAAGGAGATTAAATGTCAAACAAACAGAATAATCAATCTATTACAGTTGACTGTTTGCAGTATAGCAACCCAACTAGAGAACGCTTTCTAGAATGGCAGAAAGGCAATGTTGGCTGCGTACACGTGACGGTGGCAGTTTGGGAAACCGCACGCGAGACCCTGAGCGTTCTGGGCAAATGGAATGATCTACTTGAAGAAAACAAGGATCTAATTGCTAAAGCAACAACCCACGATGAAATCGAGAAGGTAGTACAGTCAGGCCGGACCGCTGTTATTTTTGGGTTTCAGAATACAGCCCCCTTCGAAGATGATATTCGCCTAATCCGAGTATTCCATGAACTTGGTATCCGCATCGTCCAGCTGACATATAACACGCAGAACTCCATCGCATCCGGTTGTTGGGAAGATAACGACTCTGGTCTTTCTACACATGTAGGCAGGCAGTTTGTAAAAGAACTCAATGACGTTGGCATGCTCATTGATCTTTCACACTGCTCCGAAAAAACAAGTCTCGACACAATTCACGAGAGCCGTGCTCCTGTTGCAGTCACGCACGCCAATCCTTTGGAGTACGTCGGCGAAGAAGTCGCTCTCGGCCGTAGACCGAAATCAAGCAAGGTCCTATCTGAACTCGTCTCTCGTGGGGGCATTGTAGGACTCAGCCCTTATGTTCGTATGCTTCGCAATGGCGTTCGAACCACTGAATCTGAATTCGTAGATATGATTGCCTGGACAGCGGAGAAATTCGGTGTCGATCACGTAGCACTCGGCACCGACTTTTACACAGGATACGGCATCGACATGGTCAAGTGGTGGCGCATGGGTCGTTGGGCCCGAGTCAACCCAGTCCCTATCGATGAGAACGCACCGGTAGTCGAATGGCCCACTTGGTTCCAATCACCAGCCGCTTTCCCAGATCTCGCCCAAGCAATGCTTGACAAGGGATTCACGGATCATGAAGTGCAAAAAATCTTTGGGGGGAACTGGATGAATCTGTTCCGCACAATTTTCGACGGTCAAACCGTATGAAGCAACGTCCGCATGTATTGGTTGCTGGCGGGGGGCACAATGGCTTGGTAGCGGCTAATTATCTTGCTCGAAATGGATTTCGTGTCACGCTTGTAGAAGCTCGCGAAACATTAGGAGGAGTCGTTGGCCCAACTGAGTTTATGCCCGGCTACAAAGCCTCTGTTACGAACTCACCGGGTTCTTTTGAAGGAAGAATCCTCGAGGAACTTGATCTAAGGTCATACGGTCTTAGATTTCATGCTCCAGACATCACATTACTACAACATGCCCAGAACAGACTCTTTGTCGGATGGCGTGATCGTGATCGTGTGGCAGAACAAATGAATGCAGCAAGTTCAGGCGAAGCTACTCGTCATCGGCAAATGGTTGACTACCTCAACGATCTTGGAAGTGCGTCGGGGCTGTCACTGTGGGATCCCCCTATCTCGCTTGATGAAGTGTTGGCGAACATGGAGCCAAGCAAACGACGGGATTTCAAACGTACTTTTGTCGACGGTACGCTTTCCGACTTACTTGACTCCTCGCTAGAGAGCGATCTAGCGAAGAGTTTGATGATGATGGTCGCGTTAAACGGCAATCTAATCTCGCCGGATGAACCCGGTTCTGCGATTGGGTTGCTGCTGCGGCCCATCTCCCGAGCTTCCTCACGAGTCGATACTCTAGGCATTGGTGACTCCCCACTGCGCGGATCGGTTGGCCTGCCTATTGGCTCAATGAGCGCGATTATCGACGCGTTAGAGAAGTCTGCCATTGACCATGGCGTTGAAGTAGTCACTAAAGATCCCGTAGAAAGTTTAATCGTTGACGATGAAGGCGTAGTGCGCTCTGCAGCGCTAGCATCCGGGAAAACAATCGGGCCCCTAGATCATTCAGTACTCACTATGGAACCCAGCTTAATCCAGAACTTGCTCCCCAATCAGTTGGCGCCTGCCCCTCTATACCCAGATAAGCCGACTGGATCAGCGTTTAAGGCGGTGGTAGCACTAAATGGTCTACCAGATGTGTCGGGTGCCCCGGGAGATGTGCCACTCAACAAACTCCTGGAAGCGCAGTTTAGGGTTGGGCCAGATCCTGAGTACATTAGGCGCGCGGTTCATGACGGGATCAGCGGAATGCCCTCGATGAATCCCATCATTTGGGGGCTAATACATAGTTTGTCCTCACCAGAAGTCGCGCCCGATGGAAAACATCTATTGAGCCTAAACGTCTGGCATGCCCCTTACTCTTTAGGGGCCGAATATTGGAAAGCTAATAAGAGTCATTATCTGGGCCACGTTTTGGAAACATTAGAGGAGTATTTTCCCGGCCTCAATTCGCGAATCGATGACGTGGTTTCTTATACCCCTCATGACCTTGAAGCTGAGTTCAACTTAAGCGGAAGCAATATAACTCATGGTGATATGACTGTCCGGGCCCTCCTGGACGGACGACCAAGCACGGCATTAGTGAATACATTATCCCATCATGGAATTACGCTCGGCGGTGCAGGATCATGGCCTGGGGGATACGTCTCCGGTGTTCCAGGAAGAAACGCAGCAAGTAAAGTTATACAGACACAGAAAGAAAAGAATAATGCAAGAATATCTCGTTAACATTCAGATCACCTGGCCCGATGACATGACCGATAAGCAACTCGAACAGATCACTGTAGAAGAACGTGAAATGGCGAAAACGAGAACCAAAGAAGGCCACCTAGTCCGCATGTGGAGAGTGCCCGGCAGGCGAGAAAATTGGGGACTCTGGCGGGCTAAAAATACCTCTGAACTCCATGAGATTATTGCTAAATTGCCTGTATGGCCGTACATGGATGTTAAAGTCCATTCCTTAGCTGAACACCCAGTAGACCCACAATAAAGCACAGGGTGCCTACAGGTTTGCCGAGTCTCTAAGCACTCCTAGAAAACTTTGCAAACCTGTAGGAGCACTTCTACTGAACTGACCTACTCTATGAATCATTAGTCACAATCTTATATCTCGTAATACACGCAGTGAACGTTGACTACTCATGTTCGATACCTGAGCCATATCACCGCTGTTATCGGGCGTGATTTCCCCCTAAAAACAATGATGCTACGTAAATTCGGATTCTGCATGAGCGCTGGCCGACCAATCGCACACCACAGAACGCTTGCAACAGCACTAGAGTTGAATCAGTCGTCACTTCAACATAATCGCATTAGATGAAAAACTGACTGCACTACGGGAATGTCGTGTCTGTCTGTATGCGACTTCAAATCGTCCGCAAACTGAGATAGCGATTTATATGGAAATAAGGTCCCTAAAATATTTCGTTGCAGTTGCCACACAGGAGAGTTTCCGTAAAGCTGCTGCTAATCTGCATATTTCGCAATCTGCGCTAAGCCAACAGATAGCCAAATTAGAGAAACGAGCAGGAGGCCAACTACTTCTTCGGAATGCAAAACAAACTACCGTAACCGACTTAGGCAAAATGCTGCTGCCACAAGCAAAAAAAATCATTGCCGAAGCGAATTATACCCACCAAATTATTCAACAGGCGGCCGTTGGTCAAGCAGGAAGTCTACGGCTGTCGTTTGTGTATTCAGCAGCCTTTAGTGTTTTGCCTAGTGTTGTGGCGTCCATACAGGAAATACTGCCTGACGTTGAGTTAGATTTTGTGGAAGCAATAACAGACACTCAGATTAAGAAAATCCACGAAGGCGAGTTTGATCTAGCCATAGTCAGAGAAAACTTCCCCAGTAGTGACCTTTTACACATCCCACTACTGATGGAACCTTTAATGCTTGTGATTCATAAGGACAATCCATTGGCTGACAAAAGTTCAGTGTACATGTCTGACTTAGCGCAAGAATCGATCATGATCTCTCCGAGAGAGTCAGCAATGGGTCTTTACGACCAGGTTAGTAGTTTGTGCCACAGAGGAGGATTCCAGCTGCGCCCTTCCCTAACTGCTGTGCAATTTCCGACGCTCGTAGGCCTCGTAGCAGCGCAACGAGGGGTGACTATTCTGCCTTCTTCAATGAGCGTTCTGCAGGTTCCAAAAGTAGAATATATACCAATCGAAGATGAAGGAACGATATCAACACTATCTCTAATAGTAAGACGGGATCGCATCAATCGACCAGGACTTCAGGGCATTATAGCAAAGTTATCAAACACGTAATCCCCACGCCCTAGCTTTACTATAGTGCTCACCAGACAGTGTTTGTTAGCGTTGGTGTGGACTGACCCCATTTTTAGGCCTCTCAGGTCAAGACACAGCGTAACGCCCAGCCAGCCACGTTGCTGGTCATCGGCACTAAGGCTTCCGGAACCTTGCGGATCTCACAAGCTCGTTATTACAGAAGCCTTACTATACTTCGAGAACTGCAAAGAGCAGGTGCTCGAACGGATTTGAAAGCCCCATCACGATACGACCGGGCCTGCTGCATGAATAGGTGACATTCGATCTGGCTAGCTGACTGCTGGTCTGGAAGGATGATCACTATGCCTACCCCATTTCCCCAAGAGTCCGCGATGACGTTGTGGCCTGACCCCATTTTTTTAGGTCCGTTCGTTATGTGAGTCCGTAAACCCCGTGTTTTCGGGGAGAATGGATCACACGATGAGTAAACAGAAAAAGCGCCACACGCCGGAACAGATTGTTCGGAAGCTTGGCCAAGTAGATCGCCTTCTTGGGGAAGGCAAAACCGTGGCTGATGTGTGTCGCGAGCTCGAGGTTGCTGAGCAAACCTATTATCGGTGGCGCAATCAGTATGGCGGTATGAAAGCTGATGACGCTAAACGACTCAAAGAGCTGGAGAAACAAAACGCCACACTGAAACGACTCCTGGCCGAAGCAGGGCTAGAGAAGGCTGCGTTGAAAGAGCTTGCAGAGGGAAACTTCTAGGCCCAGGCAGACGACGTGCCGCGATTGCTCACCTACTTCGATCGTTTGCGATCAGTGAGCGTATGGCATGCTGTCTGGCTGGGCTATCCCGATCTGCATGGCGCAGACCGCTCAACCACGACACCGTGGCTGAGCCTGATCAGCCGTTACGTGTCTGGTTGTGCCAGTACGCCAAAGATCATCCACGTTGGGGCTACCGTCGCGCCTATCATGATGCCCGAGGCCAAGGCTGGCCTGTCAATCACAAGAAGATCCAGCGTTTGTGGCGTGACGAAGGACTTCGGGTGCCCCAGCGACGCCGACGCAAACGAGTCGGCACTTCCACGATCGATGCCCAGACCGCGGATGCCCCGAATGTGGTGTGGGCCGTGGATTTCCAGTTCGATGTTTGTGAGCAGGGCAAAGCATTCAAGATTTGTTCGATCGTGGATGAACACACCTGTGAATGCTTGGGTGGATTAGTCGAACGGTCTATTACGGCAGACCGTTTTATCGACCACCTAGAGGAACTGATTGCTCAACGGGGCGTGCCTGCGGTGTTGCGCGGTGACAACGGGCCCGAGTTTATTGCCCACGCGGTCACTGATTGGGCGGCCGACCGGACGGCGTTGTCGTATATTCCATCAGGCCAGCCCTGGCACAACGGTTACGTCGAATCATTTAATGCGCGTCTGCGTGATGAATGTCTCAATATCAATAGCTTCTACTCGCTGCTGCATGCACAGGTCGTCATTGGTGACTGGAAGCACCAATATAACCATGACCGTCGGCATTCATAGCTGGGACCTGTTCTGAGCGTGTATTTAGTAACAGCTGTCTGGGCTTCGGGAAACAGCGGTCTGACGACCGGGTAACACCCGGATGACCATCCAGTAACAGTGACGCGTGGTTAATCATCCGGGTGCTGGATTCAGCAATTAGTCATGCTGTTGTTGGTAGTGGCGCATATTGGGTCCGTTGAGCTGGATGAACTCTGCTGAGCTCACGATGCGATTGAGAATGGATTCCGCAATCACCGCATCGTGCAGCGTTTTATACCAGTCCTGTGGGTCAAATTGCGAGGTCACCAACGTGGAGCCTCGACCATCGCGGGCCGCTAAAATATTCAACAGCTCCGACGCGATTTCCTGAGGAATCGGCGTAGTCAAGAAATCGTC